>CAZEDP010000283.1:0-1512 GCA_964511035.1 uncultured Gammaproteobacteria bacterium | reverse complement strand
ATAAAGGACGTGCCAACCCCGAGTTCCTACTGACTTCAGTCGCTTGAATATGCGTTATGCGAAGTGCCTCTACAATAGACCAGCTCCTACCGCGCGGTATCGCCTCGCGCAAAGTGTGTGCAAGTTGCGCCGGGAAAAAGTTTTGATGTGCTCGTCGCGTTCCTGCTCCGGCGCCCGCTATCTACACGTTCGTGCAGTAGTCAGGGCGCGACCAAAGAAGTTTTTAAAAAACAAAAATGTAATTATTGCAGTGGTTATTTTTATTTTTTAAAAACTTCTTTCATCGCGCTTTGCTTTCTATGAACTTGATTCTGTATTCGGTTCAATATGGCAAGTTTCTGTTCGTGCGATAGTCGAGACCGGCAGACAGCCGTAAAGCGAAAAAGGAAAAAACAATGTTGTAAAAACAAACGAATAAGCGCCCTAATCTTTTTCTAATAATTTTAGCGGTGAGCTTAGGGCGCTTATTCCTTTGTTTTTTGCCGATTATCAGATTTTCCTTTTCCGCTTTCCGTCTGACTGCCTTATTGCTAGCGCCAAGTTCGGGTGGTGCTGTTCGTGTTTGGGTGGAAGTTGCGCGCGGGAAGTCGTCCCTACTGCTCGCCCAGTCTTTGCTCCGCGCGCCGACGTGCCACGTGCGAAGAAAAGACCGCATGGCGGCTCTTGCTCCAGGTTACATTGCCCCGTAACTGGAGGCCAGGTGCAAAAACCGCCGTGTAGTCTTTTCTTCTTTTTTCAAGGTTCATTTTTTTGCGGAAAGTCATTATCGTTTCAAAATGCTTTTAAGTATGGAACCCGCTGAATTTATTTTTATTGTAAAAAGGTGGCTTTCTGCGTTTCCGCAATTTTGTGATTTTTTGACTGGTTCTTTTATTTTCGATAGTCGTATTGTTATTTCGTTAGTAGTTCGTTAGTTAAAGGTCATGTTATCCACAAGATCATTTCTCATTTCTTTCAATATATTTATTTCTTTAATAGACATCTCACGTACGTCTGTTTCTGTTATACCGTCTATGTCAGTGCTGACATCTGGCCTACGGCAGTATTCTTTATTAATTCTGTAGATATACACAGGCTTGCCATATTTCAATTTTGGCCCGGCGCGGCGGCTTATTATGTCTTTATAGAGCATGTCCTTAAGAGGCTTTCCAACATTACGGTGATCAATCCCAGTCATTCTTTCGATAAATCTAAAACTCATCAGCGCTTCATTCCTGTGATAGCCGTTTGTTCGACGAAGTAGGAGATCGAAAATTTTTCTTTGCGGTTTGCTCAACTGGTTAGTATGGGCTAGCCAGTTAAGCAATTGATTTTCAGTCTGTGTATAATTTTCAGTCATTTTTTGAATTGGTTGATTTGTTTCCATTTGTTTTCATCGTTTGATTTGCTTCATTCTCTTTTTCCTCTTTCTCTTTTTTTAATCGTTGATCGATACGGTAGAGAAGTTCGAAGAATCCAATTATGTTTGCCTTTGCCTCGGGTAGATCTTCTTCAGTTAAATCAAAAGCTTTC
>CAZEDP010000282.1:0-1528 GCA_964511035.1 uncultured Gammaproteobacteria bacterium | reverse complement strand
GCGTCGCCTTCAAGTGTTTCTTCGTTGTTTTGCGAGAAAAGCGCTTCAAATTTTTTGAAATCGGGATAAAAATTTATTCCTTCTTTATGGTCATAGATTATTCCGACGGTGTCAAAATTTGTATATTGCTCAAGTATTGAATTAAATCCGTGAGAATTTTCTTCGGTATATTGTGCGCTTTCGCTCTGCAATAATTTCTGTGAGCTTTTTAAATCTTTAAGAAGTTCTTTTCTTAATTCAAAACGCAATTTTGATACTTCATTTGCGGCTTTTACATAAAAATCGTTATAATTTGATTTTAAGGCTGAGCCTTCAAAAACTAATATGTCGTCGCCGAAATGTTTCATAAAGAGCTCGCGTTCAAGGTTTTGAAGTTTAAACGCAGCTTCGACCCCTTCAGGGTTATCCTGAAAATAAACCTGCGGCCTTTCAAGCACCATTTCCACAACGTAATTTATCGTATCATTTATATCCTCGAACATAAGCTGGACGATTGCGCCGGAAAATATGTAAAAACCTTTAAAAGGAAAAATGCGGGCCCATAATAATGTGCCTTTTTCAATGTTTGTAAAATCATCCATTGCAACTGTCGGCTTTAAAAAGTATCTTTTCAAGTTCAATATATTTATGGCGTAAAATCCGTCTTCAACTATGCTTTCAATTTTAAATAAACTTTCAAATACATTGCGCCAGCATTCGGTTATTTTTAAATCCTCGGCTGTAAATTTTCCTGCATTTTCATTTATAAATTTATCAAGAATTGTTAAGTTATCCTCAAGTTTTAGCTCAAGGGCGAACCAGTCTAAAAAATTGTAATACTCCTCAGGCTGTAAGTTTTCAGGTTTAATTTCGCTGATCTGCCCGTCATTCGGAACGTCCGAGCCATGAGAAAAAATAGTGTTCAAGACTTTTCTGTGTAAAGCATCGTATTTTGGCGATTTAGCGTATTCAATAAACTCCGCTTTTAAGTCTGCGTTTCTAAGTAATTCAATGTCCATTAAAATCTTCCTTCTATATAGTTTTTATTGTTGCTTGAAATTGTGGATTATTCTGAAAATAACATTATAAATTTTTGTAAATAAAAATGTCATTTCACGTTTTTGTCAACAAAAATATCTGACATTATCACAAAAAAATAACGCAAAAATATCCGATAAAAATATTATGCTTCTGTATTTTTTGAAAACACGCAGACACAAAAAATAGAAAGTATTTAAATTTATAGTAAAATATGGTATAATAACTTCAATTAATGAAAAGGAATGTTATGACAAAAGAAATAATTATTAAAGACAATAAAAACAAAAATAAAACAGCTGAATTTAAAGCCGGATTAATAAAATTGCTTAAAGGTATTGAAAGCAAAAATATTGAAAACAAAGGTATTGAATTATATGCAGCTTGACGTTGATAAAACCAAAATACCGCAGGCTGTTTTTGACATTGCCGGAAGGCTGCGGCAAAATGGTTTTAAGGCTTATCTTGTCGGCGGCGCGGTGCGCGACATCATTTTTGGGCGCGAACCAAA
>CAZEDP010000281.1:0-1542 GCA_964511035.1 uncultured Gammaproteobacteria bacterium | reverse complement strand
ACAAATTTTATATTGAATGTCTCGGAATTCAATCAGGCAAGACCTGTCGGGTATTTTGAAGAAAAATTTAAAAACAAACCCGCTTTGATTATATCGGCAGGACCTTCTCTTTCGGAAAATCTTGAAAAAATACGTAAGAGCAGAGGCAAGTTTATTACGATAGCGGTAGGAGCGGCTTTGAAAGTTTTGCTAAATGCGGACATAGTCCCTGATTTTGTGTGTTTTGCAGATGATCAGTATCTGAAATTTCAGGTTAAAGGAATAGAAGACAAATTAAATAAAATTACTCTTGTCGCAAGCTCAAGAGCCGATAGTGACATCTTTAAAGAGGATTTTAACAACAAACTGATATATTTTTCGAAAACAGATTCGCTCGCAGATTATTATAAAAAATTAACTGATGAAAATATCGGGCTGTACGAGTCGGGAAGCACAGTTTCAGTTCAAAGTTACTGCTTTGCTAAAGCTCTTGGCTGCAACCCGATAGCATTCACTGGGCTGGACTTGGCTTTTATTGACGAAAAAACTTATGCTGACGGTTCACCGATAGTAAAGGATGAGAGCGGAAATCTTAATATCGGACCGTTGGTAAAAAAACCTGCGGTAGTTGAATCTGCAAACGGCGGTTTTGTTGCTACGAGGGATGATTATGCACTGTTTATAAGACATTTTGAAGAAATTTTTTCTAAAGACGTTTTGGTGCGGATAATTAACACTTCAAACAAAGGCGCATTAATAAACGGCATGGAATATATGGAGTTTGATAACTTTGTTAATCTGCTTGAAAATGAAAGAATTGAAATAAACCAACCTCTTTTTGAAATATACAGTGAAACGCAAAGCCGTTGGGAAAAAATAAACGAACATATCTTTTTGGCTTTTGCAAAACAGAAAGAAGAAATTTTTAGCTTGGATTTACCTGCACGAAAGGCATATTTTTTCATTGAAGAGATATGCAAACAAGCAGAAACAAAAGAAACTGATTTAAAAGAACTGGAATCTCAAATGAAGCAAGTCTGTGAAATAATGACGGACATTAGAAATTTTGTTATTAATAATCCTTTTATGTCCAACTATTTGCAAAACGAATTATTTAAGTATTCAGGTGCTTATAATACTTCGATAGTGCTGAGCGAAGAAGAAATTATTCATAATATCAAGCTGGACAGAGATTTTGTCAGGATGGTTGTTTGGACTTGTGATAATCTCCTAAGTGCGTTTGATGAATTCGAGAAAAAATGTTCTCATAGATTACAGGCAACATCTCCTTAATTTAAAATGTATTAAAGTCAAAAGCGGCGGGTTATTACAACCCGCCGCTTTTTAAAGTGTTTACTATACAAGGAATACAACAAGAAGCAGTGCTACTATATTGAGAATTTTAATCATCGGGTTAATAGCCGGACCTGCTGTATCTTTGTAAGGGTCGCCTACGGTGTCGCCTGTTACGGCAGCCTGATGGGCAAATGAACCCTTGCCGCCGAGATTTCCGTCTTCAATGTATTTTTTAGCATTGTCCCAAGCACCGCCGCCGGTTGTCAT
>CAZEDP010000280.1:0-1550 GCA_964511035.1 uncultured Gammaproteobacteria bacterium | reverse complement strand
CTTTTTTGTGAACTACAAAAAGACAAAAGGATAAACGTCAGGATAGCTGTTGATATTTGCCCATATAAGAGCTTAAAGCGAGACATTATAATAAATTATTATCTTCAGGATTATGAATTCTTTAAGAAAATCGATAGCAATGCCGTTAAACTATACAATGAAAAAACTCACAGACGGATTCCCCTGCAAAAATTAAAACCCGATATCATTTTCTTTGAGCAGCCCTGGGGAATAGGACATTATGCTTCAAAGATGAAAGGTCAAGCCTTAAATGCTTATTTCCCTTATTCCTATATTCTTACCGCAAATCATGGCATGCATTACAATCTCGAAACCTTCCATCCTTTTCTCTGGAAGTATTTCACTCAAAGTGGAGAACACAAAAAGCTGTATCTGAACTTTGACAAGAATGCTGACAAAAAACTCGTTGTCTCAGGCTATGCCAAACTTGACTGCTATTTTGAAACTGAAAAGCATGCCGATAACAATCTATGGAAAATTCCGACAAATGCCAATTCTTCAATAAAGAGAGTTATTTATGCCCCGCATCATTCTTTTAACGAAGGCAGTCTGGGTCTTTCAACATTTGATTGGAACAATCAATATTTCCTGTCATTGGCTAAAGAAAATAAAAATATTCAATGGGTATATAAGCCGCATCCTGCTTTAAAGCATCGATGCATTAAGCATAAATTAATGACCGAAGAAGAATACGATGAATATGAGTTAACTTGGGATAATCTTCCGAATGCCCGTGTTTACAACAGCGGAAATTATTTCGATATTTTCAAGACCTCCGATGCTCTCATAACCGATTGTGCCTCATTTTTGGCAGAATATCTGCCGACCGGCAAGCCGATAATTTTTATTGATTCTAAAAAATCAATCGGCTTTAATGATATAGGCAAAAAAATTACCGAAAATTATTATAAAGCCTCAACTGTTGAAGAATTAAACGGTATAATACAGAAAGTAATTATTGACGGAAATGATTATCTTAACGATGAACGTATGAAAGCGTTAAAATATGTTATGCCCAATACTGAAAAATCATCCGTGTTCATAAAAAATTACCTTAAAGAAATTTTCGGAATTTTATAGGGAGCGAAAGCAATGAAACTTATAATTATAGCGGCAGGCAGCGGAAAAAGATTATGGCCATTGACAAAAAATACACCGAAGTCGTTGATACTGCTCGATGACGGAACAACAATCCTTGAACGGCAGATACTAAACGCAGTAAAATCGAAGTTATTTAACGAAATAATTATAATTGTCGGATACAAATATGAGCAGATTGAAGCCAAAATAGTTCACTACAAAGATGATATAGATATTTCAACTGTCTATAATCCTTTTTTTGACGTTTCCAACTCGTTGATTTCTGTCTGGGCAGCTTCAAACAGAATGATTGAAGATGACTTTATGATTACAAACGGCGATAATATCTTTAGAGATAATGTTTTTGCTGATATAAACACAACCAACCCCGAAATTATTCAATTAACCGTTTCGAAAAAAGAGATTTACGATGAAGATGATATGAAAGT
>CAZEDP010000279.1:0-1579 GCA_964511035.1 uncultured Gammaproteobacteria bacterium | reverse complement strand
CTTGAAATGAGAACATTATTTTTACCCTTAATAACAGTTTCGGGAATTTTGTCCGCACCCGGTGTGCCTATTAAGTTATGGACATGGAAAAGATTAAACTCGGGGTCACCCGGTAAATGGGCATCTGTGAGGTCAATCTTAAGCAGATTAGATTTTCTGATTAAATCTGTTAGTTTCTTTAAGCAGGGAATTATCGATTCAGCGTTAGGTACATACAGACCGGTTTGCGCATCCGGTTTGGGGGTTATCATAAAGTCGTTTGTGGTATCAACATCACCGAGAACAACTTTGTTTTCTCTTAATGCATCTCTGAAACCTTCTTTTAAGTCGCTTTGCTGCCAGGGGATACTCTTGAAACTCAAATTAATTTTGGAAACGTTCATTTTTATATTCCTCCTTAAATTTTAATAATCACAGTAAACTTTTTTGTAATCTGTTTTGGCCCTTATTATGCCCTCACTGAGCAGATTGTTTTTGGAAGGTTTTGGGAAAGTCAAAAACTCTTTAATTACACGTTTTTGAACATTTCTGAAATCTTCTTTATAGATTATGCCGCAGTCATCAATGCCGTCGTATTGAGTAACCATAGCATTTTTACCGTTTTCATTTAAAGAACGGACGGTTGGTTTAGCTGTTTTACCGCTTGAATCAGTTTCTCTGACTATTTTTACTTCGCCGGGGATTGATTCTTTTCCTGATTCACCCCTTGGGGACTTCATAACAGGTCGATAATTTTTATCTACACCTACTGCGCTTAGTTTTTGAGCTGCGGATAAATTCCCTCTGGATAAAGAATCATGCAGATAGCCTCCGATTCCGTAAGCAATACAATCAGGCGGCGAGAAATTATTTGCAAGAAGGGCATCGTTGATTTCTTTCATTTTCGTGAAATTGATTCCGTCTGCTTCTATAACCCGAAGATTAGTCATGCCGGTAAGCTCACCGTTTTTAGTTTTTATTTTTCGACAAAGTCCTGCCTCAACTGCTTTATTTAAAGTAAATAATATTTCTTCAACAGCATCACCGGAATCCGGACGGGCATAAACTATTGTGTTTAACCCCTTTTCTTTTGCATTTTTAGCTAAACGAAGGAGATGTTTTTCTACTGCCCTTCTGTAATCGTAGCAGTCGCCTACATAAGATGCCGGTATACCCTGTGCGAAATTATACAAAGCATTGTAGGCATCGCCTTCTTTTTTATAACTTTGAACTGTTCTGTGAGCAAGTGAATACATCGAAGCGCGGGCTGCCTGATTATCGTTTGATTCCTTATAAGCTCTGTATGCCGCTGATAATGTCGATGTTGTAGGGAAGCTTGTAATACTTGCCAGTCCCAAATATTCGCTTTCCTGAGCGGTCATGCTGGATCTGTCGCTGAAATCCGCAAACATCAGCTGAGCTTTTGCGGTTACCTGATCATCGGTCATTTCAGGCTGTGTAATATCCGCGCATTGTTTTACAAGATTCTTGTTATATTCAAGCAAATACCTTAATAAAGTCGCCCGTTCACTTGTAGCCCATATCTGCAAAATTTTTGTTTCAAACCATGCCGCCAGTTCCCCGTAGCCGTCCTTAGCGG
>CAZEDP010000278.1:0-1580 GCA_964511035.1 uncultured Gammaproteobacteria bacterium | reverse complement strand
TGCGCCTTCGGGTGTGGTTTTAATTAGAATCGGGGTTTCAACTTCCAAAAAGTCTTTGCTGTTGAGGACATTTCTCATTTCCGTGACGATATTATGTCTTAAAACTAAATTTGAAAGCATTTTCGGGCGTCTAATATCGAGGTATCTGTATTTTAAGCGCAAATCTTCGTTAATTTCTCCTTCGTCCTCGATAATAAATGGCGGAGTTAGTGCTTCATTTAGTATTTCAACGCTTTCGGGATAAATTTCAATTTTTCCGGTTGCGAGATTAGGGTTATAGGTATCTTGAGGTCTTTCAGAAACAATTCCTTCGGCGGTAATAACGTATTCATTTTTGAGATTTTCAAAAACGTCATGCACCTGCGGATTTTTAACGGGGTCGGATACTATTTGAATAATACCGGCTCTGTCGCGAAGTTCTACAAAAATTATTCCGCCCAAATCTCTGACTGTTGAAACCCAGCCCGAAACTCTGACTCGTTTGCCGATATCGTTTTGTGATAATTTTCCGCCCCACAGGGTTTTTAATGCGCTTAATTGATTATTTTCCATATTTCCGCCTGTCTGTTAACTATAATGCCTCAAAGTTTAGTCTTAAAACAGATATTATTATACCTGAGCAAAATAATCTTACCAAAAGATTAAAATTTTTTATACATTGTCAAACTGCACAAAAACCTGTTCAAAATTTATTTATTGGAACTGCCGAAACATTTTCCCGTCTATGAAAAGGTGCAGTTTAAAATAATGATTTAAAAATTTAAAAAAACTGTTATAATGTTATAAATTTCCGGTATAAGCATTGAATTATCCGAAATTAAGCGAGGGGATTAGTTAAAAATGCCGATAGATGACATCGGATCAAATTTTGCAAGAACAAGTTCATCAAGTTTCAGCAAAGCAGACGGTTCAGCGCATTCTGCAGGATCGTCGCGCGAAAAATATTCAAGCGAAGAATATTTTGCCCAACCGGAAAAAATGGAAGACTTCAGTCATTATTCTCCTTTTATAGATAAAAGTGCGCAGCTAAGCGCGTATTTGAGTTTCATAGGCAAACTCAATATGATAAAAGTTTTAAATCAAAAGCGTGATAAAAAACAAAAAAATCAACAGGAAAACGAACAGCAAACTTCCGAAAAACCTTTTGAAGAAGTCGACGAAGATATTTAAATTTATCTGCCCATTTCGGTTGCTTTTGTTGCCATTGCTTTGGCAACGCTAATAACCGCAAGACTTGCTTCGTAGGCTCTTGATGACATGTTTGCATCTGCGATGTCAACCATCGGATTTACGTTAGAGCGTCTGATATATCCGTTTGAGTCTGCATCGGGGTGATTTGGAGCATAAACAAGATCGCCGGGTGTATTGTCAACAAGAACTCCGGTAAATGCAACCCCGCCGGGGTTAAACTGAAGTTGCCCCGTTTTAAAAACGCTGTCTTTCATTCTGTTAAGCATTCCCTGAAAAGACACATCTTCAGTTGCAATAATAACGGGAACTTTTCTCTGATAATTCGGGGTATCTATGTTGGAAATGTTTTTTGCATGTACTTCCAAGCGTTTTCCATGAACAAACAGTCC
>CAZEDP010000277.1:0-1582 GCA_964511035.1 uncultured Gammaproteobacteria bacterium | reverse complement strand
AGGTAAACTGCAGTCGCGCATAAATCTTGCAAGCATCAGTGAAGGAAGCGATTTTTCAAGCTCATCGCTTCTCCCGCTCATAGAAATTCCGTCAGCTTGAATAATAGTTTCGAATGGTTTTCGACAGGATAAAAGATTATTTAACAGATCGGGAAGTTCGCTGTCGCTAAAAACATTTCGATTGATGCAAATGCTCAAGATTCCTTCAAAGTTGTCATTCAGAAAATTCCACTTTTTGTTGATTTCTTCTATATCAGGACTTGAGCAGTGAAGTTCAATAAAATCGGGAGTGCAAAAATTCAAAATTGACATTATGTTTCTTTCAAACTCCTGATTTTTGATATATGGTTCGATTGCACTTGCCAAACATACTTTTGAGCATTCCATGCATCCTATGCATTTCGGTTCATCAATGATATAAACGTTATCTTTCAAAATAACCGCATTTTGCAGGCATACAGTTCGGCATATACCGCAGGAAAGGCATTTGTCACGGTTGATTTTTGCTTTTCTGAAATGTTCATCCGTGTCTGTTCCGACACTTATGCCGAAATAACGGTTTTCGGGATTGCCCAATCTGTTTTGGGCATTAAAATATGCCTGAATTGAACCGATATTTGCCGAAAGATCAAACATACACGCACCTGCCTCGGAATAAACAGTTATGAGTTTTTCTATCTGTTCAAAATCCTCGTTGCCGGCTCCGCAAATGAGCTTAAATACTTTGTTACGGCTTAAATATTCTTTTAAATTCTGCATATCGTTTATCGAAATTATGTAAAGTCAGCGAGCTGTTGTTAAAATATGAATAAAGCAGTTTGGAGAAATATGAAACTATCTGAATTTATTCTATACAGCGTAATTTTAGCAGTCGGGGCAGTTATTTACAATGACATGAACAAAATGCCCGAACCGGCTAAAATTAACAGCTTTAGTTACAGCAGCGTTTCTGATATGCCTGAACAGACTAACACAGACGCTGATGAATTTGAGATAAAGAATTCGGACGGGGAGTTTACAATTGAACCCTTGTATGACTACAAAATGACCGCCATGGTTATGAGCAGGTACAATTATGATTGGGGTTGGGACGGAAATCTTGTGCCCGTCGATCTGGCGCTGGCATGGGGTGATTTGCCAAAGACTGAATACACTGACAAAGTTCAATATTGGCAGTCCGGAAGATGGTATTATTACAGATTTAGAGACTTCCCCAAAGGAAAGTCATATATTATAAGTCATTCTGCCAATAATCACATATTGCCCGCCAATGAAACAATAAAAGAAGCCTTGCGCAAACTTGAAAAACGACAAATTGTTCGGATTGAAGGCTATCTCATCAACCTTGAGGGCAATGTTAAGGGCAGAAAAGTGACATGGACTACGAGCGAAACACGAGATGACAGCGGAGACCATTCTTGTGAGCTGTTTTATGTGAATAAGTTGGTAGTAGGGGATAAAATCTATATTTGACCTGATAAATGCAGCTATAATCAGGCTAAATTATTTTATAAATTGAATTTACGGTGTGATTAAGTTATGGAATTTTATGCGAATTTTTAGAGAATTTTGCAACCTATTT
>CAZEDP010000276.1:0-1583 GCA_964511035.1 uncultured Gammaproteobacteria bacterium | reverse complement strand
AAAATCCGTTATCATAGCTTTTTTAACACCGCAGGCTTATGAAAGCTTCAGATTGGGTTCCGGCTGGAAAGTCGGCGCGGACGCTTCGATTGCCGTTATCGCCATTGGAGCCGAAGGCTCAATTACAACAGACCAGCTCGAGAATAAACCCGTGGTTGCGTTTGTCTTTGACCAAAAAGGGCTTATGTATAATTTCAGCCTCGTAGGCTCAAAGATATTTAAAATAAAAACGTCGAAATAGACATTAGGAAGTCATTCGTCATATTTTTTTAATAAAAATTTTATATCGTCCTTAATTTGAGGAAGGTCTTCTTTTGCAACATTCCAGACAATTTTTAAACTGATGCCAAAATATTCATGAGCAATTTTATTTCGCATCCCTGCCATTTTTTGCCATGGAATATTAGGGAAGTCCTTTTTTATTTCTTCAGAAACATTTTTTGCGGCTTCGCCTATTATCTCAATAGACCTAATGACAGCGTAGTTCGTCTTTTTATCATTTTTAAAGTCTTCAAATGAAATGCTGTTTGTGAATTCTTCAATCAGATCCATTGATTCAAGAATATCTTCAAGATAATCAAGTGAAGTCCTTTTCATAAATAAATAACCTCACTCAGTATTTGTTTGCCAATTCTGGGTTTAAGAGAATCTTTGCAGATCAAATCTATTTTTGTACCCAAAAGACTTTGTAAAAGCTCTTCTAAGTCCATAAATTTAAACAATCCTATACCATCTCCCTTAAAATCCACCAAAATATCAATATCACTGTCAGGTTTCTGCTCACCGCGGACATAAGAGCCAAAAATACCCAATTCAGAGACTTTGTAGTCATTCTCCAGTTTCGGTTTGAGTTCCTTTAGTTTTTTAATAATATCTTTCAAATTTTTCATTTTGCAGAACCTGTTGTGTATGAATATTTTATTACATTTATGGTAATTATTGGAATCTTATATGATTATAATGTATTATTACCACACCCAATAAACGGTATTAATTAAATGAACCTATTAAACATTCTGGAAGAGCAAAATAAACAAATCCCCCTTGCAGAATTGCTAAGACCTGCATCTCTGAGTGATTTTCTTGATGAAAACGGCATTATAAGCGAGAATTCCCCGTTCAGAAATCTGCTCGATTCAAAAAGGCTGTTTTCTTTCATAATGTGGGGACCGTCGGGATGCGGAAAAACAACTCTGGCAAGACTTATTGCCCGCGAAACGGAAAGCCGTTTTGCTGAACTCAGCGCGGTCAGCTCCGGCATTAAAGACATACGAGAAATTGTCGAATCAAGCAAAAATGAACTGAGGACATCGGGGCAAAAGACTATTGTATTTATCGACGAAATCCACAGTCATTCCGGCACTTTTATCAAGAGTTCAGACAGTAATTTTAAAACCGATAAGCAAGGAAAATTTGCTTAAAATCATCAGAAAAGGCTATAAATACCTGATTGAAAAATACGGCAAAATAAATATGGACAGTCAAACGGGCGAATTCATCGTAAATTATTCCGACGGCGACGCAAGAATAGCTCTGAACCTCGTAGAAAATTCATATTTTGCAAGCAACTTTGACGGCACCTC
>CAZEDP010000275.1:0-1622 GCA_964511035.1 uncultured Gammaproteobacteria bacterium | reverse complement strand
TTCCCCCGTAACCTCCAATTTTGAAATCGAAGTCGGAAGAGACCTGGCTGACATGATGGGATTTGATTCCTCAAAATCATGGGCGCATATTACAAGCGGGGGTACTGTTGCCAATATTGAAGCGTTATGGGTAATCAGGAATCACAAATATTTCCCGCTGATAGTTAAGGACCTTGTTCAAAAATATCGGCAAAAAATGGATGTTGAGCTTCCAAACGGGCAAGTTAAAGATATATCTGAAATAAAGGATGATTATACTCTTCTTTCGCTTTCTCCGGAGTCATTATCGGATTTAACATTCAGATTTTTCTCTTTTGATTGGGGTTTTAACATTCAGGAAGATGTTTATAAGGACAAGAGAAATATTTCGCACTCGGGTATGCATGAAATTCCTGTCGGCAAGGTTTTAATCCCTGCATCAAAACATTATTCATGGCCTAAAGCCGCTGAAATACTAGGTATAGGAAGAAGCAACATTGAACATGTCAAAGTTGACAGCAATTTTAGAATGGATGCTCATGACTTAAAGCAAAAATTGATTAAACTACATGAGCAAAAAATCCCTGTTCTTGCCGTTGTCGGTATTGTCGGCGCTACCGAATGCGGTTCAATTGATCCCGTTGACAAAATTGTCGAACTTCGCCGCTGGTACGAAAAAGAATGCAATTCATCGTTTATGATACATATAGACGCCGCTTACGGCGGTTATCCGAGAAGCATTTTTATTGAAAAAGATAACAAAACTTTCAGAAAACTTGATGATGTGAGAAAAGATTTCAAGGGTTCTAAATTCTTTAAATGGCCCTCAGAAGAGGTTTATAACGCATATAAAGCAGTTGAAGAAGTCGATTCAGTTACCGTTGACCCGCATAAACTCGGCTACATTCCTTATCCTGCCGGAGCTGTGGTTTACAGAGACAAAAGAGTAAAACCCGCTACGATGTGCAAAGCCCCTTATATCAACAATACAACCAAAGCAGATGACGATGACGCCTATATCGGCGGGTATATTCTTGAAGGTTCAAAACCCGGCGCGGCGGCTTCCGCCTGTTGGCTTGCCCATGAAATAATACCTCTCAACAAAAACGGCTACGGGAAGATAATATCAGGTCCGGTACAAAATGCTCATTTGCTCTATGACCTGTTGAGAAACACCAAGTTTGAAGGAGCGGACTGCAGGGTTCTGAATATTCCCGACCTTGATATCCTGCTGTATGTATTCAATCCCAAAGGCAATAAATCTTTAAAGGCAATGAATGACTTTAACGACAAGCTTTTAGAAGAGTTTTCATATCACCTTGATAAAGTTACTCCTGCTCATGAGTTTTTCATAAGCAGTACCGAGCTTCATTATGATATTTACGGCGATGCGGTAAGTAAAGCTGTTGAAGAACTTGGCATTAACCTTGCCGATTGGACTGAAAACATAAAATTCATAAAGGTTTTAAGGACATCGGTTGTCACTCCCCTTGTGAGTAAAAAAGATTCACAGGAGTATTACTGGAATAAGTTTATTCAGGAAATAAAAAGGGTTCTTGAGAAGATAGTTTGAATTTTTTCTTAGTGTAATTTTTTGTGTTTTTTGCATCCCATTTTTAGCCCTTTTGCAACCTTTTTTGAAA
>CAZEDP010000274.1:0-1648 GCA_964511035.1 uncultured Gammaproteobacteria bacterium | reverse complement strand
TAGCTTTTTAACTGAGGGAAGCCCAAAGACGTTAAGTTATACAAATGTATTATTAATATTGTAAAAGCCAGAATAAAACCATACAGCCCAAGAATGCCTGCCAATATTAAAAAAAACATTCTTACCACCACAACAGCGGCTCCCATTCTGGGATTTAAAAGACCTGTTATCGACGAAAACGCAACTATTATTATTACTGGAGCGTCAACCAGCCTCGCCTCAACTGCAGCCTGACCTATAACCAGCGCTCCGACTATACTTAACGCAGTGCCCACTCCCGAAGGCATCCTCACTCCCGCTTCCCTTAAAATATCAAATACAATAAGCATTGTTATCATCTCCAAAATAACCGGAAAAGGCACGCCGCTTCGTTCCGCAGCTACATTTATCAAAAAAACAGTAGGAAGCATTTCTTTATGAAACGCGACAATCGCAAGATATAAAGCAGGAGACAGAATAGTGAAAAAATACGAACTCAATCTAATAATTCTGCCGATAGAGCCGTAAAATGTATTTGTATAATAATCATCACCCATTTGAAAATTTTCAATAAATAAATACGGTACTGTCATAACAACAGGAGAACCGTCTATAATAACCGCTATCCTTCCCTCAAGCAATTTGCCTACAACAGCGTCCGGTTTTTCCGTTATGCCTGACTGACGAAAAAGGGAATGTTTGTTATCTCTGATATGTTCAGCAAGGTAATTAACATCAAGCACACTGTCAATGTCAATTTTTTCAAGACGATTATATAATCTTTCCAAAACATCTTTATCAACAAGTCCGTCAATATAGCAAATACAGGCTTGTGTGTGAGTTCTTCGCCCAAAACTGTAATACTTCATTTTTAAGTTATCTGTTCTGAGTCTTCGTTTAATAAGAGACAAGTTTGCGAGCAGTACTTCTGTAAAACCTTCCCTTGGTCCGCTGACATATTTTTCATTATCCGGTTCTTCAACGCCTCTCATAAAAAACGCTTTGCTGCTCATTATAACAACATGGTCCTGACCGTCTATTAAAAGAGCTGTATCGCCGTAATTAACGGCCTGCACAATATCCTTTAGTTTTGAGACAACTTTTGTTTCGCTTACATTTATGACATGATTAATTAACTCTTCAATAGAATCCCTGCTTTTCTTTACTTCACATTCAAGCAAAGGCTGCATTATATGTTCGTTTAATATTACAGAACTTACAAGCCCGTCGCTGTAGAATAAATAAAAATTCAATCCGTGTTTATTTTTAAAACTCCTTTTTACAATCGTATCATCTCCGTCAAATATTTTATTTATAGTTTCAAAATTTTCTTCAAACGAAGAAGATAATTCTTTTTCATTTTCGCAGTTTGATTTATTGTCTTTTATTTCTTTTGTTTTTTCATTTGCAGAATCCGGAATTTCTTTTTTATTGTCAAATTTCAAATCTTCTTTTTCATTTAACTCATAATTATTATTTTCTTTCGAATCATCTTTACTTTTATCAAAATCAGATTTGCCGTTTTGAATTGCTTGTTTTTTTTCATTATTTAATTTGCTTTTATTTTTATGAAATAAAGACATGCTGACTCCCCCTGTATTTCGCTTAAAATATATTATTTGCTTTTTTGTCATTATTAAACAGTATTAGAAACAATTAACATCACAGA
>CAZEDP010000273.1:0-1649 GCA_964511035.1 uncultured Gammaproteobacteria bacterium | reverse complement strand
GAAAATGTTGAGAAATATCAAAGCCTTAATGCGCTAAGAGCATTAGAAGACAGATATTAAAGGAAAATTAAACTTAACTAACCATAGAAACAAAATAACAGAAAAATTACTTTTATATTACAATCATGTTAGAAGGCAAATGTAATTATTTACCGTCTAATCATGAGGATATAAAAAATGAAGTTTGAGGCGGAAGTACTGGTCAAGCTGAAAGAAGGCATACGCGACCCGCAGGGCAGCGCTGTGGATACGGTTTTGAAAAGGACGGGACTGGAAGACAGTTCACATGTCAGAACCGCAAAACATTTTACATTGAATGTTTCAGGCAAAACAGAAAATGAAGCAAAAGAAAAACTTTCGGATATATGTTCGGAAGTTCTTTCAAATCCGGTTCTTGAAAGCTGGGAATTGAAGAGGTTTGAAAGAAAATGAAAGCTGGAATTATAGTTTTTCCGGGCACTAACTGTGATTTAGACACAGAAAGAGCCTGCAAATTTTTTGGTTGGGAAACGAGATTTATCTGGCACGACGAAACAAACTATGATGACTGCGATATAGTTTTTGTGCCGGGCGGATTTTCATACGGCGACTACATCAGGGCAGGCGGGCTGGCAAAATTCAGTCCGGCTGTTTTAGCTTTGAAAAAATATGTTGAAAGCAAACGAGGTTTTGTTTTCGGAATATGCAACGGTTTTCAGATATTATGCGAAACGGGGCTTTTGCCCGGCGCGCTTTCTGTAAACTATAATACAAAGTTTATCTGTGATGTTGTACCGCTTGAAAGCAGGGAAAATTGGCTTCCGTCCAATATAAATCTTCCGATCGCTCACGGCGAAGGCAATTATATTCTGCCTGATGAAGTTGTTAAGAATACAAAAGACTTTAATTTTGACGATTTAATTTTCCTCAAATACACACAAAATCCGAACGGTTCATTTAAAGACATAGCAGGGCTTTATGACAAAAAAAGAAAAATTCTCGGAATGATGCCGCACCCGGAAAGGGCTGTTTTTAATGAAACTGGCGGTACAGACGGAAGGTACTTCTTTAAAATGATTGAGGCAGAACTTAAATGAAAGTTTTAGAATTATATCAGGCTTTAAATATAACTGAGGAAGAATATTCTCAAATCCTGAAAACCATTAACAGAAAGCCGAACGAACTCGAAACCTATCTTTTTTCCGCAATGTGGTCTGAACATTGCGGATATAAACACTCAAAAAAATATCTTAAACTCCTTCCGCGAAAAGGCTCTGTTTGCTGTGAAGAAAATGCCGGCGGAATTCAGATAGGAGAGCATATTGTATTTTTTAAAGCGGAATCGCACAATCATCCCTGTGCGGTTGAACCTTTTCAGGGTGCGGCTACGGGCATCGGGGGGATAATCAGAGATGTTCTTGCGTTGGGCGCAAGACCAATTGCGCTATTGGACTCGCTTAAATTCGGTTCGCTTAAAAATCCTCATGTAAAGCATCTTTTCGACGGCGTTGTAAGAGGAATATCGGCTTACGGCAATTCGATTGGCGTTCCTACGGTTGCCGGAGAAGTCAGCTTTGACGAATCTTACACCGAGTCTCCGCTTGTAAACGTTATGGCGGTTGGAATTGTCAGAAAAGGATACGGAACGTCTGAGACAGAATTTCTCTTTT
>CAZEDP010000272.1:1386-1660 GCA_964511035.1 uncultured Gammaproteobacteria bacterium | reverse complement strand
CAATGATTTCGGCGTTGCCGTAGTTAAGCGAGTAAGAATAGTTTATCAGGATATGGACGGCAATAATCTTGCCGACGTTTATATGGACTATGACAGAAAATAATTTTTGTTAGCTGTTGTTATTTAAATAAAGGAAATTGACTTCAACAAAACAAACAAATTCAAATCAAGGCCAGAATAATTTGTAGCAGCAAATTATTTCAATTGTTTACATGATTTCTGAAAATCAGAAGTCTATTACTGTTTTTTTATATATATATGATATAATTGATGC
>CAZEDP010000272.1:0-1376 GCA_964511035.1 uncultured Gammaproteobacteria bacterium | reverse complement strand
GTTATTCTTGCAATAGTCGCTCTTTATATTGCTGTGATGATGCCTACGGCGCTGCTAATTACAAAAGAAACCGAAGATATTGCCAAAGCGTCGGATTTGGCTCAAAAATACACGGAAAATCTTAAGGCATCGGTAAACTCCGGTGTCTTGTCTTATGACAGTATTACGGAAGGGAGTACCCCGCCGTTGCCCCTGAGCGAAACAGATTCAGGCTTTGATTATACTGATGAAGGTAATTATTCAGTTTCCACAACTGTAAACAATACGGTTACGGAAAGTGTTGTTGACGAAGACACCGGACTATCGACAGAGCTGGTCACGCTCAAAAAAATAGATATAACTTATTACAAAACAGGAAATGAAAATCCTCTTGCAGGTTTCACGACGGAAATAGCAAGGCCGATTGAATAGGGCAAAATGTATGATTTTAAGTAAAAAGAAAGCACTCGGACTGATTGAACTTCTAATAGCCTTTGTTTTACTGGCTCTTATAGTTGCGCCCACGGTTGATGTTCTTTCAAAATCATTCGATGCTCAAACAAAAGTGTTAAGTAGTATATTCTCAAAGCAGAAAAAAATTTCGGCATCAGAACGTGTGGTTTCGGAAATAAAAGAAGCGGTTTATGTTTATAACTCGGGAACATCTTTGACAATACCCACGGAAACCTCTTCAACAGAAGTGACAACAGGAACAAACAGTGTTGCTGTTTTGGTTCCGACATTCGATTCTGACGGAGATATATCCGTTTCAGGTTCAGACACTGTTTTTAGAGGTGTCGCATTTTCAATTGTTCCTGCTTCAACTTGGAACGGCGGCAGTTCTGACAAATATGTTTTTGTGGAAACCGTTTATGAGGGAACAGATTTAACTTTGAGCGTCAGTTCGGATGATAAATTCAGCATAGAAACCACTCCTCCTGCTGACTGGTCCGGCGGGGAGTCATATGTTCTCGGAGAGAATTTTTATCCTGCAACATTTACTTATCTGGGAACAAATGCTTTTAACATTAATTCCGACAGGAATGAAATTAAATTTGCCTTTTACCCAAAGGGTGAAAAAACTTACTTCCCTTCGGATCAGGGCTCGGACACACTTGATGAAACACCATATCTGACAAGCGTTACATTAAGAAACTGGAGATATAGTTCCTATTAACGGGAGGCATTTACATGCGAGCAAAAAATAATTACCGTAAAAAAGGTTCTGCTTTGATAATAGCAATTTTCCTCTCTGTTATCGGAGCAATTTTATCAATAACATTGATGTCAATTTCAACCAGCAACACAAGCATAATAACGGATAGCAGCGAGGGGCAAAAAGCATATTACGCAGCGGAAGCCGCTCTGGAAAAAGTCAAAAACATTTATAATACAAA
>CAZEDP010000271.1:0-1664 GCA_964511035.1 uncultured Gammaproteobacteria bacterium | reverse complement strand
TGAAACCGTTGAAGTTCTTAATAATGAAATAACAGAACTGGAAAAACAAAATATCAAAAGAATAATTTGTATATCACACATGGGACCGTTAGAAAATTTAATCATAGCAAAAAAAGTACGGGGAATAGACATAATAGTCAGCGGACACAAACATAAACTGTTTTTTGAACCAAGGATAATTAATTTTAAAAAAACTGCATCCAAAGAAAAAATTAAAGAACCTACGCTGATTTTGCAGGCAGGCAGAAATGGAGAAAATTACGGGAAATTAAAGGTTAAATTTGACAATAACGGAATAATTGATACGTCTTCCTTCGAAAATGAAATCCAGCCAAACCTTGTAAAATCAATATATACGGAATTCAAGAAGTTTTATGAAGATATAGAAATTCAGATTTACGGCAAAAAATCTGATGAATTGGGATATCTCGCCAAATCTCATGAGCCTGTAATTAATAAAATCGAGGAAAATCCAGTTGTCAGCTTCATCGCGGACGCAATCAAATATAAGACAAACAGTGATATTGTTATGCTTTTAAATCAGTATGACTTCAGCAATTTTAAACTCGGCACCGGACCTGTCACAGAAAGAGACCTGGATGATTTGCTTACTTATGACGATAAACTCTATAAACTAAAAATGACCGGCAGTGAAATTACACAACTGCTAAACTGGGGGAAGGAGTCTTTAAAAAATGACAGGCAGTCACAAAAGACTGGCACGTTGCAAGTTTCAGGACTTAGATACAGCATAAGTCCCGAAATGGTAAAAGACATATTTATAACATCCGGAACAGAGGAAAATAAAATTTCTTTGAACAAAACTTATGAAGTAATTATTGACCAATATATGATTAACAGGGCAAAAGATGATTCCGAGTCTTATAATGCGAGATTTTTTCAATTTAAAAAACCTGAAGCTCTTTCTTTTAGGACTAAATCAGCAGTTATAGAATATATGCAAAATAATAAAAATATGTTTAAACAATTTTCATTCGAGCCTTCTGGCAGAATTGAAATAGTTGATTATAAAATTAATCATAAGAATACCGACACAGTAAATTAAAATGAACAAAATCCTTATATATATGGATATTAAGGGTGACTATCCGTAAGCTGCAATAAATATTTCTTAATAAAGGAGAGATTTCTCTGTAAATTTTACTTTTTTTGAAGTTTTATTAAATAAGGAAGTAAGGTTGGATTAGTATTTAAATAATGTTTGTAAATTTTTTAACAAACGATTGTAAAGGCAAAGTTTCTTTTGCTAAAGGAAATAATTTAAGCAAAAGAGAACAGAGAAAATTAGAATTTGAAAAACAATACGGCAAAAATCCCGTTGATTATACAAACGATACTTTGGAGATTTTTTACATAAATGATCTTCACAGGAAATTTGGTCCTATATTCTCTTTGCATCACGCTGTGGATAGATTTGAAAAAGGTAAATTTAAACAAAACGATGTCGACAAGCTAAAAATTGCCGCAGGTGATCTTGTAGTCGGTTCTGATGAAAAATTGAACAGTTTTTTCTTTAAACTTTTCAGCAAGAAGGACGAAAAAAATAATCCTTTTGGTTTGGGTTTTGATGCTCTGTGCCTCGGCAACCATGAATTTGATGCGGGAGAAGCAGGCCTTGCAAGAGAATTGGACCAGGAATTGTC
>CAZEDP010000270.1:0-1667 GCA_964511035.1 uncultured Gammaproteobacteria bacterium | reverse complement strand
CGTAGCACTTTATAACAGCTTTAACGTCTTTTAGATAATCAGGATATCTGCACCATTCGTCCCCGAGCAGCAAAACAATAACATCATCGCCGACTTCGGGCAGAGTATTGATTTTTCTCGTAATATAGACTTTATGCTCGTTTAATATCCCTGTTTTTGAGAGCTCAACAAGTATTTTGCGAAAGTAATTCAAATTGACATCAAGCGTGTAAGGTGACTCTCTAATAACATCATCCAGCTTCGCAACGTCCAGATTCTTCAATACAACTTTAAAATCCATAAGTTCCCGTTTTAATGGTTTTTCATAAATCAAATGTTTATAAAAAAAATATTTATCAGGGACAGAACAATTTTGCAATAACCTGACTGCTTAATTTTTTAAAGATTTGGACTGAATTCTATTAACAAAAATATTTCCAATCGGACAGTTTATTAAGATTTTATCGGATTATTTTGGTATAAAATAAGCATAAAAAGATACCACGCAATTTTATGAACGAATTTTTTAAAAATTTCTCACTTTTCCTTAAAGAAAACAACATGAAAAACATTTCAAAGCTCTCGGATAATGAAAGTTTTGAGGGCTTTTTCCCTGCGGATTACTTTGGGGACGAAAAACTTTCCGCTGAAATCATTGAAGGAAAAGACTTTGAAACAAAGAAAGTTACTTTAAATACGAATAAATCGGAGTTTAAATATTTTCTCGACGGAATTGAAAGAGTGCGAACAATAAGCACTCACCCTCAAAAGTTTATACCGGTTGTGTTTGCCTATATTTCGGCATCTGTCCTGCAGAGAAACGAAAAAATAATGTGCTCCTGCGGCATAGAAAAAGAAGATTATTTTATCTGTCTGCCATACAAAGAAAATAAAGACGCTCCCGAAAGCTACTTTGAACTCTCTGAAGTAGCGAAATACGGTTTTAAGCACGAAAATACAGGTCTAAAAGACGAAAAGACAGGAAATTATCCCATTCTTCCGCAGGATTTTGAACGCTCCTCACACAGCATAGTCGCTGAAAAAAGGCGGGCAATGGAAAGGGATTTGTCCGAACAATGGATAAATTCAAATTTTAAAGACGGGTGGCTCTTTATTGACGGCAGGCTGGAACCACTGAGCAAAAAGCTCAAATCCGAACTCAACGCCGTCGGCGTTATCAAATCCCACAGGACATCTTATTTTTCCGCGGAAAACCAGATGAAAATTTTTTCTTTAAAAGCGGGTGAGCGGACGTGCGTTTTTCAGCCGAAAAAAAATGACGAAAAGGAAAGCGTTTACAGCTGGTATTTGCGCCTGTATGACAATAAATTCCGAGGAAATGCTGATTTCGGCATTGTAAGAGTTGAAATTGCCGCAAAAGAAAGCCTTCTGTCAAAAATTGACGAAATCAGCGGTTGGATTCTGTTGGAACGCAACCCGATTGCATTCCCCGCAGGAAGGTGGGACAGGATGATATATCCGGTCAAATACTGCGAGGATTACTTAAAGAGCAAAGCCCCGAGTTTGAGAATGCTCGAAAGTCTAAATATTTAAAGTTCAACCGTAATACTCAATTAATGCAAGTTCAAGAGGCGGGTTTACATAGCCCATTTCTTTAATTTGAAGGGTATAATCACAATATTTTTCTATATTTTTCTTTAAAGCCAATTCTTTATCGACTTTTTCCT
>CAZEDP010000269.1:0-1674 GCA_964511035.1 uncultured Gammaproteobacteria bacterium | reverse complement strand
TGCATTAAATGCCGCAATTGAAGCTGCAAGAGCAGGCGAACACGGTAGAGGTTTCGCGGTTGTTGCAGCTGAAGTTAAAAAACTTGCCGAACAATCAGCAGAAGCAACCGACAAAATTACAGACATAATTAAACAGGTTCAGCATAAAACCGATACAGCCGTCGTTGCAATGGAAAACGGAGTTAGAGAAATCAACGAAGGCGCAGAAACCGTACAAATACTCGGTACATCATTGAGAGAAATCCTTAATGCATCTGCACAGGTAACTAATCAGGCTCAGGAAGTTTCGGTAGAAACAAATAACTTGGGCAAAAATGCAGATAATGTACTGAAAATGATGGAAAATATCGCATCTATTTCTGAAGAAGCAGCTGCAAGCTCCGAAGAGATTTCAAGTGTAACTGAAGAGCAAACAGCAAGTCTTGAAGAAATTACTGCAAGTTCACAGACGATGTCTAAAATTGCCGAAAAATTAAAAGATATCGTATCTGTATTCAAATTATAGTCGAACCCATAAATCGACTTTTCTACGAGGCAAAGGTGATACCTTTGCCTCGTTTATTAAATCAGTCTATCCTTCAATTTAATGTTGTCAATTTTTTAAAAATAAATTATCGTTATTATGTATATCTGATAGAGTGAATCATGACAAATAATTCCGAAACTCCGTTAACCGATGATATTAATGTTTGGATAAAGCAGTACAAAGTCTCTCAGGACCCTGAAGTCCGAAAACAGCTGAGAAATTTTATAGTGCTTGCCTGTCTGCCTCTGGTTAAAAAAATATCCCACGGTCTTGCGCGTAGAAGTTCTGACCCCGTTGAGGACTTGATTCAGGTCGGAAGCATGGGTTTGCTCAAAGCTATTGAGCAGTTTGATTTAAGTGTCGGGGCAAATTTTAAAACATATTCTTCTTATTTGATTACGGGTGAAATTAGGCATTATCTTCGTGATAAAGCTAATATGATTAGAGCTCCCAGAGAACTTCAGGAATTATCTTTCAGAATAAATCAAATTATTGAAAGACTTACTGAAAAGCTCGGGAAATCTCCCTCAGACGCGGAAGTAGCCAGCGAGCTTTCCTTATCAATAGAAAAAGTTAATGAAATCAGCCAGATAGAAAGACGAAAGCAAACACTTTCTCTCGATCAGGTAATATATTCTTCGGGGGATTGTGAGCATACTTACAGCGATAAATTGGCAGATGACAAATATCAGGAATATGTAAGGCTCAGAGAAGACAGAATCATGCTTGAAGGAGCTGTTAACAGTCTGCCCACTCCATTAAGAGAAGTTGTAAAACTCAGTTTCTTTGAGGATTTAAGTCAGAACGAAATTGCTAAAAGACTAAATATTTCTCAGATGCAGGTTAGCAGAAGGCTCAAGAAAGCGATATCAGAGCTGTTTGTTATTATAACAAGACGCACACAAAAAAGTTGACAGATAAATAAGGATATTTGAATGGATAAAGTGTTGGACAGCCCCTATTTTTTACCGTGTTATATTTCTACAATAGTTTTTATGGTGGGACTGATGATAGGCAGTTTTCTTAATGTTGTTGCTCTCAGGCTGCTGTGGGATGAGTCTTTTGTTTTGCCGCGTTCTAAATGTCCTAAATGTAAAACTGCATTTATCAAAAAATAATGTGAAAATGACTCAACTCAAAGTTAGCGT
>CAZEDP010000268.1:0-1708 GCA_964511035.1 uncultured Gammaproteobacteria bacterium | reverse complement strand
TAAATTTCCATTCAAAATCATCATTTGTTTTTAATGCTTTTTGTCTCATATCTTCAACAAATTCATCAATAATTTTAGGCATCAGTTTTCTTACTTTTTCTTCGGACGGGAGCTTATCAGGATTTTCCCCATCACCTATCGGTTTGCATAACTTTTCTAATGTAGGGCTGTATCCGGTGGGTAATTGAACTCCATAATTTGCAACACTTACAAAAACATCTCCATAATTTTCTTTTCTGACAAAACCTTGAGTTTCTGCACCTTCGATTGAGAAATCCGGCTTCCTATCTCCAAGGTTGCTGTGACAGTTAATGCGTAAAGATTTAAAATTAATAATTACCATTTTATTCTTCTGATTTAACAATAATTAAAAAACAAAACTGATATATTATTTGACATAGAGCTTTGGATTTATTACAAAATTGATACAAGAAAAGTCAAGAAATTTGATTTATAATTAATTCAGTTAATCAGGAGCGGTTTCAAATGGCAAAAGACTTGAGTTTTGATGTAGTATCCGAGTTTGACATGCAGGAGCTTGTTAATGCTCTTGATCAAACCAGAAGAGAGTTAAATACCCGTTTTGACTTAAAAGACAGCGGAAGCAAAATTGAACAGAATTCCGATAAAAGCATAATTATCACTACAACTGACGATTTTAGATTAAAAAACATTTTGGATATTTTATATGCAAAAATGAGCAAAAGAAATTTAAGTTTGAGACTTTTTGATCCTCAAAAGCTTGAACATGCCCTCGGGGGCAATGTCAGGCAGGAATTTCTTTTGAAAAAGGGCATAAATCAGGATTTGGCAAGAAAAATAGTTGCCGATATCAAATCCACGAAAATAAAAGTTCAGGCTGCCATTCAGGGTGATCAGGTTAGAGTATCCGGCAAAGACAAAGACGACCTCCAAAGCATTATAAGGATGCTGAGGGAAAAAGAGGAAGAATACAACACGGCGCTTCAGTTTACGAATTACAGATAGATTGAGTTAATCAATGAAGAAAATTTTAACAGCCGAAAAATCAGTTCCAAAATCTGTAATAGACAGCTGTAAGGTTATTGAAAATAAACCTTTAAACGAAGAAATTCGGAAAATAATTTTCGAATGTCCTGAAACAGCTCAAAATGCACTTCCGGGACAATTTGTAAGCGTGCTTTGCGATGACCTCACTCTGAGAAGACCGTTCAGCATTGCATCGTGCAAAGGCGATGTAATTGAAATTATTTATAAAATTAAAGGAAAAGGAACTAAATTCATAGCTTCCCTCAGAAATAACGACAAAATTGATATTATGGGACCTTTGGGCAAAGGGTTTTCCATTACCAAAGAAAAAGCATTACTTGTAGGAGGCGGTGTCGGAACAGCGCCTCTTGTTTTTTTGTCTGAAATTCTGAAAGAAAAAAATATTGAGCATTCTCTTATTCAGGGTTATCGAAGTGAAACCCAAATGGGCAAAATTTTTGCGGACAGGGTTTATACAATCACTGAGGACGGCTCATCAGGCAAAAGAGGGTTAATTAAAGATTATCTTGAAGAAATAATTACACGCGAAAAACCGAAAATAATTTATGCCTGCGGTCCCGATATAGTGTTGAAGAATATTGTTGAAACAGCAAAAAAACATAATATAAAAACTCAAATTGCTCTTGAAAGAGAATTTGCCTGCGGTGTAGGTGTTTGTATGGGGTGCAGTATAAAAATT
>CAZEDP010000267.1:0-1708 GCA_964511035.1 uncultured Gammaproteobacteria bacterium | reverse complement strand
GATTATGAGTTTCTTTGTTCCGACCTTCCTTACCTTATTAAAAGCTGTAAAGACGGTTCCGAAAGGTGCAAACAAATTATTCTTGACCTTAAAAACTTCTCAAGAATTGATGAAGCCGTACTAAAAGATGTCGATATTCACGAAGGCATAGACAGTACATTAAATATACTTTCTAATAAAACCAAGAACAAAATAACTGTTCATAAAGAATACGGTGAGATTCCGATTTTCCCGTGCTATGCAGGTCAATTAAATCAGGTATTTATGAATATTCTCGACAACTCCTGTCAGGCTATGCCTGATAAGGGAGATATATATGTAAGAACTTCTTTACAAAACAATAATTTAGTTATTGAATTTGAAGATACGGGTGAAGGAATTGACGAAGAAGCAAAATCGAAAATTTTTGATCCCTTCTTCACAACAAAACCGGTAGGTCAGGGAACCGGTCTGGGACTTTCAATCAGTTATAAAATAATCAAAAAACATAAAGGAACAATAGAAGTAGAAAGCCAAAAAGGAAAAGGAACCAAGTTTATTATCAAAATGCCCTTGAATTGGGATGAAATGCCTGATAACCAGAGTTGATACTATCGGAAAATATTATGAAGTACTCAGTTTTAGTAGTTGATGACGAAATAGATAATTTACAGCTTTTTTTGAGAACTCTCAGAAAAAATTACAACGTGCTTATGGCAAATTCAAGTCATGAAGGGTTTGAGGTTTTAAAGACCAATAAAATAGACCTCATATTATCAGATCACAAAATGCCCGGCATGGACGGACTGGAATTCCTCAAAAAAGTCGGTGAACTTTATCCCGAAACAATAAGAATACTTGTAACGGCTTATACAGATGCTTCAACATTAATAAATGCGATTAACAGCGTTAAAATTCACAGGTATATTAAAAAGCCCTGGTCTCCAAGTGACTTGCTTAATGTCGTCGACAGTTCGCTTGAAGTTTATCAGCTTAATTTAGATAACCATGAGCTGGTAAAAAATCTCAAAGAACTGTTCACGGGAACCATTAACGCAATTACTGAAGCATTGGACGCTAAAGATTCATTTACTTACGGCCGAAGCAAAAGGGTAACATATTATTCTCTTGAAATAGGAAAAGCGCTGGGGCTTTCGAATAATGAGCTGAGCGAACTGGAATTGGCGGGTCTATTGCACGATATCGGCATGATAGGAGTACCCGAAAAAGTTCTTAATAAGCCGGAAAACTTGTCTGACGAAGAATATGAAGAAATTAAAAAACATGTTTCCTATGGTGTTAAGATATTAAATGAAATAAAGCAGCTTGAATCTGTTGTAAAAGTCGTTGAACTTCACCATGAGAAATTCAACGGAGAAGGTTATCCTTACGGTTTCAGCGGTGAAACAATTCCAATAGGTGCGAGAATAATATCAATAGCTGACGCTTTTGATTCAATGACTTCAGACAGACCGTACCGTAAGGGTTTGTCATACGAAACAGCGGTGGAAGAGTTGAAAAAACTTTCAGGCAGTCAGTTTGATCCTAAAATAGTCGATGCTTTCTGCCAAATTGTCGGAAATATTAAATCGAATTCGAGTGTGTTTGAGTGAAAAATGGCTAATTTTATTACAATTTTAAGAACTTTTCTTTCTTTTTTGGCAGTGGGACTGTTATTTGTTCCGAAAAATTCATTTTACGTTGCTGCTTTTATATTAACGGGCTTAAT
>CAZEDP010000266.1:0-1710 GCA_964511035.1 uncultured Gammaproteobacteria bacterium | reverse complement strand
GCGATAAAATGGATTTCGGTGAACTTGCTTCGCAAATAAAAACATTTTCTTATAAAATTACTTCTACGGGTGAGCTTGTAGGAAGAGAACTTGCTCAAAAACTAAATATTCCTTTCGGGGTAGTTGATTTGTCTCTTGCGCCGACGCCTGCGCGAGGCGACAGTATTGCAAATATTCTCGAAGCAATGGGGCTTGAAAAATGCGGAACACATGGAACAACAGCGGCGCTGGCGCTTCTAAACGATTCCGTCAAAAAGGGAGGAGTTATGGCAAGCTCTTATGTTGGAGGTTTAAGCGGAGCATTCATTCCGGTAAGCGAGGATGCCGGAATGATAGAGGCTGTTAAAGCAGGTGCGCTGTCTTTTGACAAACTTGAAGCAATGACTTGCGTTTGTTCTGTGGGTTTGGATATGATAGCAATTCCGGGCAGCACATCACCGGAAACAATATCGGGCATAATTGCCGATGAAATGGCAATTGGAATGATAAACAAAAAGACAACGGCAGTGAGAATAATTCCCGTACCCAATAAAAAAGTGGGCGACTATGCGGTTTTCGGGGGATTGTTGGGAGAAGCTCCCGTTATGCCCGTTAATAAATTTTCCTGTTCAACATTTATAAGACGCGGGGGAAGAATACCCGCTCCAATTCACAGCCTGAATAATTAATTTTCAATTTATAAAAAATCACCCTTTAAAGTGATTATTAAATTAATAAAAAAACTGTATTATCATTTTATGATAGTAATCAAATAATGTTACAAACATCAGGAGAAAGTATTTATGAAGAAAATTACAAGAAAAAAGACGAGAGCTCAAAGTTTAGTAGAATATGGACTGATTTTAGCGCTTGTTTCAGTTGTTGCTATTGCCGTACTGGGTATTATGGGTACTAAAATTAAGGATACAGTCGGTAATATCAATGACAGATTAGAAGAAGCCTCCAATACATCACAGACAAATTCAAACCCATAAATTATCTATTTAGAATGAAAATGTTATGAAGTATAAAAATGCTCAGGTAATTACAGAGTGGGCAATAGCAATAGCACTTGTGTCTGTTGTTGTTGTGGGTATGTTAATGGCTTTTGCCGATCAAATGAAGGGCATTCTTCATAATATTTCCGGTGCATATGACCAAGGCATTCAATCAAGCCGTCAGGAAAGTACCAAGAACGAATAAACAAATAAAAATATCGAGCTTTTGCTCGATATAAATAGCTGGATCGTGTCTGGGTAAGAGTCGAATATATGCGTGTGAACTTTAATATAAGCCTGTTTTTAATAAATAAAAATTACCCTATTGGGTAATTTGTTGATATCACTCTTCTATATTTTTCTGAATGTATTTCAATATTTTTGCAAAATCCTTATACTATTTGGTTTTCAGGTTTAATAATTCGGGTTAATTTATTTTGTCGGTAAAAGTTTTTAACAAAAATTTCTTAATAATTCTTTTTTTGGTATGTATTTTTGTATCATTTTTCTTTTATCGAAACATAATTATAGTGTTTAGAAGCGGTATTTCTCAGATATTTGCCGTAAAAGGAAATTATGAATACAAACATTCAAATTACGAAAAAGCTGCGAATACATACAATTATGCGTTAAGGCTTCATCCCGATAATTCGCGGGCGTTGTTTAAACTTGCCGATTTATATGCTCAAACGGGACATTATCAGCAGGCGGAAGATTATTACATACAGGCTTT
>CAZEDP010000265.1:0-1722 GCA_964511035.1 uncultured Gammaproteobacteria bacterium | reverse complement strand
ATGGCCCTGGTATAAGGTATGCTGATTCTTTTGCCTACGCCGTAAGGTCCGCCAATCCAGCCGGTATTGATTAAATAGACTCTTGTATTGTATTTTTCAACTTTTTCCATAAGCAGTTTAGCGTACACAGACGAAGGCAGGGGCATGAACGGAGCGCCGAAACACGTTGAAAAAGCTGCCTGTGGCTCTTTTATTCCTCTTTCCGTACCTGCAAGTTTGCTTGTATATCCGCTGATGAAGTGGTACTGTGCCTGATTTTTGTCAAGTCTTGCAACCGGCGGCATTACACCGTAAGCGTCAGCTGTGAGGAAAATAATATTTTCGGGGTGTCCTGCTGTACCTGATTCGACAGCAGCAGGGATATGGCTTAGAGGATAAGATGCCCTCGTGTTTTCTGTTATGGTTCCGTCATCATAATTAATCACTCTTGTCCCGTCGTAAAATACGACATTTTCTACTAAAGCGTTGAATCTTATGGCATCCCAGATTTGAGGCTCATTTTCTTTGGAAAGGTTAATGCATTTTGCGTAACAGCCGCCTTCAAAGTTAAAAATTCCTTTATCTGACCATCCGTGTTCGTCATCGCCAACCAACATTCTTCCCGGATCGGCAGAAAGAGTGGTTTTACCTGTGCCTGATAGGCCGAAGAATAAA
This sequence comes from uncultured Gammaproteobacteria bacterium, assembly GCA_964511035.1. Taxonomy (GTDB): domain Bacteria; phylum Cyanobacteriota; class Vampirovibrionia; order Gastranaerophilales; family CAZEDP01; genus CAZEDP01. Next base: position 1,068 of record CAZEDP010000265.1, on the reverse strand, counting down.
TTTGCTTTGCCTTTAGGTCCTACGTTTGCGGAACAATGCATCGGAAAAACATTTATTTCAGGAAGAAGGTAATTCAATGAAGTAAAAATGGACTTTTTCATTTCTCCTGCGTATTTGGAGGCTATTACAAGGACAATTTTCTTTTCAAGATTAACGATAATAGCTGCTTCAGACCTTACACCGTCGGTTTCGGGATTTAATTTTAAGCCCGGTACTGAAATTACGGTAAATTCAGGTGTAAATGTCTTTAATTCATCTTTGCTCAGATGAAGGAACATATTCTGTACAAACAAATTCTGAGAAGGGTATTCATTTATGAACCTGATTTTGAGCGAATAATCCTTGTCTGCACAGGCATATCCGTCAAAAACATATAATTCTTTGCTTTTTATATAATCTTGAACTTTTTTATAAATCTTCTCAAATGTATCTTCCGAAATTCCTACGTTAGATTTGCCCCAGTTAATTTTGTCATGTACTGACGGAGTATCCACAAAAAAGCGGTCGTTTGGAGACCTCCCTGTGTAAACGCCTGTTTTTACTACAAGTGCGCCGTCATTAGATAAGCTGCCTTCGCCTGATTTAATTGAATGCTCAATAAGTTCGGCTCTGCTTAAATTGTAGTAAATCCTGCTTTCTTCCTGTATTCCTAGATAACTGAGATACTGATTCATAAAGTCCTCACTCACTCTTTCTTCGTTAATCAATTTAATATAATAACATAGGGTACTTTTTTAACCATTTATTTTTTAAAAACAATTTACAAAAGTTCATTTCACTACAATTGTGGGAGTAAATTAATCAAGAGAACTGATTGACAGTTTTACGTCGGGTCCGAATTTCTTATTTACACTGTTTTTCAGGTCATTATCAGCTCTAACCCAGTAGTTCTGGCTGACAAGAACTTTAACAGGGTGTCCGTTACTGTTTATACTAAATATTACCGGGTCTGTACCTTTGTGTTCAAAAAGGAAATCTTTTAAAGCTACCAGTTGTTCAAAGTTATTTTTATTTTTCAGGGTTATATTAACTATATTTGTGTTATCGACAGCTTTAACGCTGTCTATA
>CAZEDP010000264.1:0-1752 GCA_964511035.1 uncultured Gammaproteobacteria bacterium | reverse complement strand
AAGTTTTTCTTTTGGGTATTTCTTTTTGTGAAAAAGAAATACCCTTGGGTTTTAAGGGGGAAACGCCCTTTTTATAGACCAAATGTACCGATGAAAGGGGTGTTTTGAGATCACCACGTCGGGCTGTCGCCCTCCTCGTGATGACGGTTTAGAGTTTTATGCGATTATACATCATTGGTCAGATCCTGAACATCAGCGAATAATTCTGTTTTGCATTGCCGGATGCTTCAGGAAGACATAAGAGGGAAGAATAGGGGAATACGACCTTGCGATGACAGGTTAGCAAGAGGTATGGGAGGAATTCTTTAATCTCACCGTTGAAAATCTTTTAAAAATCATTATTTTATAAAATAAGTGTACTCCAAGCGGATGATTTTATTTTTTCGGCTTAATTATCCCGTGCATTAATCCGATTTATAAAATAGATGCATTCTGACGGCGGGAGATTAAAATAATGTTTAGCGAATCAATACAGAATTTAATTAACTCTACGAGCTATAAAACAGCCGCGGAGAGAGTTTCACAAATTGAAGGTATGGTTGATTCATACACTAAATCAATTCAGGTTGTTAATCCGTTTTCGCAAAATCAAGCTCAATCGGTTGAATTCTCGGATTATCTAAAAGCACAGCCTCCGACAAATTTAAAATATAAAATTATTCCCCCTGTTGCACCGTCAAAAGGCTACATACAGGGTTTAATTCAGCAAGCCGCTCAAAAATATAACCTCGATGAAAAACTGCTACACGCCATAATTAAATGCGAATCGAATTATAACCCAACTGCCGTATCTTCAACCGGCGCGCAGGGACTGATGCAGTTAATGCCTCAAACAGCAAAAAGGTTGGGTGTAACAAATCCTTATGACGCTTCTCAAAATCTTGATGCGGGCGCACGTCATTTAAAGGGTTTACTGGCAAAATACAGAGGGAATTTGGTTCTTGCTTTAGCCGCATATAACGCCGGCGGAGGAAATGTTGCAAAATACGGCGGAGTTCCTCCTTTTAAAGAAACCCAGAACTACGTTAAATCAGTGCTTTCAAATTACTTGAATCCCATAAAATAAGGATATAAAACATGCAGAACAAATTTATTCCAAAAATCAATTTACCGAACGAGATTTCAGGAACTAAACTTTCTACGTTTAATGAACCGCTCAGGATGAAAGAGATTTCCGGCGACAAAACAGCTCCTTCCTTTAAAGATGTTCTGGTAGGAATGGGGCAAGACTTGAACAATACCGTCAAAGCTCCCGACAAGATTTTGAAAGACGCTGTAACAGAGAACGGAGCAGATATTCATGACGTCATGATCGCAATTTCCAAATCCGAGCTTAACGTAAGCATTGCTACTCAAATTACAACAAAAGTAATACAGGCATATGAGAAAGTAATGTCAATTCAGGTATAAAATATTATATGAATATGTTCACTGAAATAAAATTAAAGGGGAAAAATTACTAGAATATGAATTTTTCAGCTCTTTTAAAAGACAAAAAAATGTTGGCAATAGTCGGAGGCACTGTTGCGTTTGTAGTTATTTTGATAATTGTATTATCCGTAAGTTTAACTCCCAAAACATCACCGGAAGAACAGGTCATTACAAATAAACCAATTGATATCATTACCACTCAAAATATAGGACAGGCAATCGAAATTCAGGCGCTGCTTGCACGGGAAGGTATTGATGTTGAACGCGTAACCTCGGGTTCAAAATCAACTCTTAAAATGACTAAGTACACACTGGCACAAA
>CAZEDP010000263.1:0-1798 GCA_964511035.1 uncultured Gammaproteobacteria bacterium | reverse complement strand
TTGTTTTGACTATTTCATTTTCTCTAAACCAGCCTTTTCTCATTGTGTCTGCAGGGGTATTTTCTGAAAAATTCATCTTTCCGAATCTGTTTCTGCAAAATGTATCTGCTTCCAGATTATCGTATCTTACAATTTTGTATTCTTTTCCGCCGTTCATTCTTAAAATTGCAAAACTGCCTACCTGTACAAAAGTATTGATTTCAGGTCCTTTTTCAAATTGATCTTCCCCCACTATCGGAGCGGATGTAAACTTATGTCCGTCATCAATACAGCAAGAAGAGTAATTTGCCCATAATACTCTGCATTCTGCTAAATTTGCCTTAAAGGACTGTTTTTGAGTCGGACGAATATGCGAAAACAAATTTATTCCGTTTATCTGCATTTTTTTCTCCTAATATCTTCAAATGCTTAAAAACCCGGGAGAAAATTTTTTGCCCGAGTTTTTTATTTTTTTATTCAAATTTTAAAATATTGTTACAATTTAAATTCCCAGTTATGCCGTCATGCCGGCCGAACCTGCTGAACCGCCTGAACCGGCTGACGGAGAAGCTGCTTTTATACTGTCAATCTGTTTTTGATAAGCATCAAGCTGCTGCGATATTCCGTCGTTAAGTACAGAGGATTTTCCTGATCCGCCGTTCATTTTGTCTATCTCTTGTTGGAAGCCTGCGAGCGTTTCACTCACTCCGTCATCGAGTAAAGATGATTTGCCCGATTGTGTTAAACTGCCGCTGTCGATTATTTTTTGGTTTTCTGCAAGAAATTTTTCATTATCATTGTTTAACAACGAGGATTTTCCCGTTTGTGTAAGGCTTCCGCTGTCGATTATTTTTTTGTTAGAATCAAGAATTTTCTGATTATCATTGTTTAACAATGATGATGTGCTCATCGGGACATACATTCCTTTACTTGCCGCATCGCCTGCTTGAAGAACTGAAAACAGCTGATCATTTGCTCCTTGTGTAAGTGAAGAAGCTGCTGATATGTAAGAACACCTGGCTGATGGTACAGATAACATCTTTATCCTCCATGCGTTAATTTATTTCCTTACCTTATAATTTGAAATCCTACCTCTCGATATTTGGAAGTATCTCTTATTTATATAAAAACAAAAAGTTATCGAAAATTGCGTTTTTGCAAATTTTCTATAACTTTTTGTTTCTTTAATTATTTATTTCGTAAATCAATTTTTACAGAAAAGCTCCGCTGCTAATCAATGCCTGATTTTGCGCAAGGAAATTGTTGGTATCTGTGAAGCTTTGTTCCCAATATGTCGGTCTTTGAACGTCATAATAACCGCTTCTGACCAGTTCGCCGTTTCGTGCAAGATAAGCGTTTGTATCAGCAAAACTTTGTTCCCAATATGTCGGCCTTTGAACGTCATAATACCCGTTCCTGACCAAGCCCGCATTATAATCAATATATCCCATTGCGCTCTGCATGTCAGTCAGCATTGGTGTTGTTTTGCCTCCGGATGTTGTATAGCTTAAGCCGTTTATGGGGGTAAAACTCATTCCCGAAAACGAACCGCCGGTTCTGCCCGTATATGAACTGCCATAGCTGCTTGCCGTAGAGCCAAAACTGCTCGAACCGACTGTTGCACAAAGTCCCATATTCTATCTCCTCCATATTTCACGGAAATTAATCCGATATTTTTAAACCTTGTTAATCAAACCTCAAATTATTGTAAATCCTCACCTAATAATATAAAAACAAAATATTATTAAAAATTGCTTTAAATTTGCAATATTTAATATATAAATTAATATTTTGTTACAAAGTATTTATTTACTTTTTG
>CAZEDP010000262.1:0-1799 GCA_964511035.1 uncultured Gammaproteobacteria bacterium | reverse complement strand
CTTGAACTGTAATTAAATGGTATGCCTGCATCAGTTAGAATTTCGATGATTTTATCTATAACTTCTCCTCTTGTTTTTGGAATTATTATGTCTGCTGAAGTTTTTTCAGGCGAAAACATTCCGGCTATTTTCGTTTGGTCATGAACTTCCACAATGGATTTTACACCTTCTACCAAAGCTTTTCTTGTTTCTTGGGATGCAATTTTGCTTGGATTGAATGTAATAGTCGCTTTAAAATTTTGATTTGTCCTTTGTACGGGTGTTATTTTCATATTTTAGTTCCTACTTTTCTACAGATTCGATAAAACCCGCAGGATTTAAAAAGTTGCTAGTAAAGATAATATTTTTTAAGAAATATTAAACACATGGCTAGGTAGTAATTAACTCAATAATCTGGTATTATAGTACCATAATATATAAAATATATAAGGCAAAAGATAATGTCAACGATATTAAAATTTTCAGAAGCAGTTTCGATAGCATTTCATACAATGTCTTATTTAACAAAAAATATAGACAGGCTGGTAGGAACTAAAGAGATTGCAGACAGTCTTAAAGTATCAGAGAACCACCTTTCAAAAGTACTTCAAAGACTTGTAAAAGCCGGTTTTTTGGAATCAATAAGAGGTCCTAAAGGAGGTTTTATCTTAAAGGACAAAAAAAATAAAATAAGCTTATTAGAGGTGTACGAAGCCGTTGACGGACCGTTAAAATTGAGTAACTGTCTCTTGGGTAATTCGGTTTGTAATAACGATGACAATTGTTTATTCGGGAATTTAATCGAAAATATAAATAAACAAATAAAGGAATATTTGAAACAAAAAGTTTTTTAAAAATGGAGATAGATAAGATGAAAAAAAATGAAAAAAGAAAAGAATCGGATTTTAGCAACCGCCAGTGCAATGTTTACGGACAGTGCAGTAAAGATGCAGTGAAAATACTTCTTCACGAAGTTTCGCTTTTTGGTCTAAAAGTTTTATCAGGCAAAAATGCCGGTAAAAAAATAGGCATATGATATTAAATGGCTCCATGTTAAGGTTCTCCGAATTCATTTCGGAGTTTTCTTTTTTATTTCATTCTTACAAACACTTTAAATCCTGCTTCCCGCCTGTGATGTTGTAAATAATTAAAACGTATGATAATATTTATAAATAAATGTGTTTAGTTGGAAAAGTTTTTGTAAAAACCTTAAGCTATATCCTCTCAAGCACACGCTGTTAACAACAACAACTCCACATGGAGGGAGGTCTGAAGTTTGTCAGAAATCCTTGTAGGCGAAAACGAAAGCATAGAAAGTGCCCTCAAACGCTTTAAGAAAAAAATTCAAAAAGCAGGCATCTTGTCTGAATTAAAACGCCGCGAGAGATATGAAAAGCCAAGCGTTAAAAGAAAACGCAAGGCTGAAGCTGCTCGCAAAAGACGCTCATAGTTTTTTAACAATAACTTTCAGGGGCAGTTGCCTGCCCCTTTTTTGAGTTTTTGCATTTTTGTAACTTAGGGGGTGTTGACGAATCCAAAAACCTTCTTTTTTTGTTTCGTCTTACGTCCACATTAAATCAAAAGAATTTATCTGCCCTGACAGCAGGAATTAATTTGGTTGAACCTTTCTGAAACCATTTCCCAGTCAATATTGTTGAACAGCGCATCAATATAGCCTGCGCGGTTGATACCCCAATCAATCATGTAGGCATGTTCATACACATCTATTACTAATAAAGGCATAACACCCATAGGCAAAAACATGTTATGGGTATCCGAAACGAAATTGTGAATTCTTCCGTCTGAAAAACAATAACCCG
>CAZEDP010000261.1:0-1830 GCA_964511035.1 uncultured Gammaproteobacteria bacterium | reverse complement strand
AAAAGCAATACGGAATTAATAAGGTTAAGCAAAGAAAAAAGCGAGATAAAAGATGTAATAAACAGCATTGATTTAAAAATAAACAATATTCAATTAAAGACAGAGCACATTGCTCAAAATATAGGAGAAGAATATCAAATAGGGATTGAAGATTTAGGAGAATACAAAAAATCCATAGAAAATTTCAGCGAATATGCGGCTAAAACGGATGAAATGAAAAAAACTATAAAATCATTCGGAAACATAAATGTAGGCGCAGTTGAAGAATATAAGGAAGTAACGCAGAGATATGAATTTTTAACTTCTCAGAGAGATGATTTGCTTAATGCCAAAAAAGATATTGAAGGCATTATAAAAGACGTGGAAAAGAATATGGCGGTTCAGTTTAGGCAGCAATTTTCTCAAATTCAGCAGGAGTTTGACAACTCATTTAAAAAACTGTTCGGAGGAGGAGCCGCTTCATTGATTATTTTAGACGAAGACGATTTGCTGAACACGGGAATAGACATATCCGCACAGCCTCCGGGCAAAAAGCTTAAAAATATTTCAATGCTTTCAGGCGGAGAGAAAGCGATGACATCAATAGCGCTGCTTTTCGCGATACTTAAAATAAAACCGGCGCCGTTTTGCGTACTCGATGAAATTGACGCCGCTCTTGACGATAACAACGTATCGCTTTTCGCAAAATATATAAATGAGGAAAGAAAGAATAACCAGCTTATAATCATTACTCACAAAAAAAGAACGATGGAAGTATGCGACTGCCTGTATGGAGCTAGTATGGGTAATGAAGGTATAACGAAAATAGTATCTTTAAAACTTACAAGCTAAGGAGATAAAATTGGCTGATAACAATTATAAAAACGCGTTAAGAGCTACAAAACTATCCCTGTTTGATAAATTGAAAAATGTCTTTACGGGATCTGATATAACCGATGAGTCTTATGAGGAGATACTTGAGACTTTGATTCTTTGCGATGTCGGAGTGGAATGCGCACAAGCTATAACAGATACGCTTCAGAAAAAGGCTCAGGAAAATAAATTAACAAAATCCGATATGCTCATGGAACTGTTAAAGGAAGTGCTTACAGACTTTTTGGATAACGATATTACAAAAAGTGAAATCAAGTTTCCGGCTATTTTTTTAGCAGTCGGAGTAAACGGTTCAGGCAAGACTACTACAATTGCAAAAATTGCAAATAAATATAAAAAAGAAGGCAAGAATGTAATACTCGCGGCAGCCGATACTTTCAGAGCTGCGGCAGTGGAACAGTTGGATATATGGGCAAAGAGGATAGATGTGCCTATTGTAAAAAGCACTACGGGCTCCGACCCTGCTGCCGTTGCTTATGACGCTTTGACATCAGCCTTGGCAAGAAAAACTGATTTACTCATTGTAGATACCGCAGGCAGGCTTCAGAACAAAGTCAATCTGATGGCTGAGCTGGCAAAAATATACAGTGTGCTTGAAAAAGGAAAAAATAATTTTGATTTATATACGTTCATTACAGTAGACGCTACAAGCGGACTCAACGCTTTAAGTCAAGTTGAGTCATTTGCGCAGTCATGCAAGCTGGATGGTATTGTCGTATCTAAAATAGACGGAAGCAGCAAGGGCGGAATAATAATACCTGTTTTAATGAAGTACAAGCTTCCTATTTGGTTTGTGGGAACAGGCGAGAAGTTAGACGATTTATGTGAGTTTAACGCTAAAGAATATGTAGAAGCGATGCTTGATAATTAGATTTTTAATTCTGATATAATTTAATTTGAAAGAGGTATTTTATGACACACGAACAAACAGCCGAAAAATTATTTAAGGCATACAAA
>CAZEDP010000260.1:0-1864 GCA_964511035.1 uncultured Gammaproteobacteria bacterium | reverse complement strand
ATCGCAAAAAAACGTGCAAAAAGTATGCAAAAAACACGCAAAAAGACGGCATTTTACGCGTTTTTTGCACTTTTTTTAATTAGGATTATTAAGCGGAAAATGTGTATTTTTTATTTATGACGTTTTTGCGTTTTTTGTCATTATTTCTTGAGAAGATATTTGGGAGTACTTGACGTGTTTGGGTTTTATCAGGACATATCCTCACGCTGCTGCCGGGCTTGGGATAACAATGCAAACTTGCTTAATGCAACCCTATTGCAATTAAAACCGCTTGAAATGATGCTTATAAACAAATTTGACTATCGAAAACATTTTCTTTCCGAAACCTCGAGGATATTTTAGCGCGTGGGGAATGTTTTTGCAGGCATATCTTAAAGATTTGCAAAAAGGAAGAGGCGTTCCGCCCATTTTTAACCAGATTTTATAATTATCATTCCATTGTCTGTATTTAAATGATATCCATGGCTTGGTATAGTCAACGACATGAATTATTTTTGCCTGTTCAATATTTGAGAACCACGGAAAACAGTTATATTCAACCGGAATATCTCTAATATTGACTTTAGAATCAAGCAAAAACAGGTTTAATATCCCCTGTTCAGCCAATAGCATAATATCTGAATATTTTTGGGTTAAATTGTAAAGATTCTGTTTAGCCACTTGCCAATCCGGAAAAGATTCGTTGAGGATGAAAACTCCTGCGTTGTAAAACCTTTGCTCCATATCATAACCGTCTATTTTTTCCGAGAAATTAATCTGAAGAGGATAAGGCTCAAGAACAAAGCCTGCCCCGCTGCCGGAATATTTAAGCAGAGATGAAATATCGCCTTTTATGACAACATCAACGTCAAGCCAGAGCACATTTCTGTATTTTTCAAGCAAATCAAAACATTCATACTTGCTGAAAACCATTTTTGAATATCTTTGCATAAGTTTTGGCGAAATATTTATTCCTTCCGGAATATTAAGCACTTCAAAACTGCATTTTAGTATTTTGTTAAGCAAGTCCTTATCTTTTGAACTCAAACCGTCTTCAAAAATCAAAACGTCAAAGTCTTTATCGGGCGGAAATTTATTAAGCGACATTAGAACATTTGCCGCGGCAAATGCCATATCGGATGTAATTCCCATTACTATAAGCAGGTTTTTCTTGTTCATGCCAACAATTATAGTACGAAAACCTCTTGTGCCCTGATATTTTTATTTTACGGTATCAGCCAAAGCGTTAAGCTGAATTGAACCGAAACGGTAAATTATTTTTATGTTTTTTTCCGGCGTATATTCTGTCTCCACGTCCTTACCCTGAAAAAAAGCGTCAGCCGAATACTTTGCCTCTATTTCCGTAAATTTGTCATTGCCTTGTTTCAGCCGCAAATAATAAAGATTGTCTCTCTGAACGTAATCAACAAGATAAAAGCCTTTATTTACAACCTTTCCGTTTACATTAATATCTGAATAAAGCCTCAGTAAAGGATCGGCAGAAGGAAGAACTTCTGCTGAAGCCGGTTCCTTTTGCATTGGGGGCGGGGCTTCTTCCTGCTTCTTTTTCTTTCCAAAGCTCCACCAGTGCTTTTTTTCTTTTTTCTGAGGTTTTTGAAGGTTCCTTATTGCCTGCATAGCCTGCTCTACTTCCTGCGGAGTAATGGGACGCTCAATCGTGTTCTTGTTATAACTTTTGAGAATATCGCTCCAGTCCTGAGCCGATGAATCAATTGTTTCCTGAGCTTTTACGCTAATTATCCCTAAAAAAAGAAAAACTGCGGTTAAAAATATTATTGTTTTTTTCATTTATAATCCCCGAATTTTAGAGGTTCTGCTTAATGCCATTGTACTTTATTAAAACGGCTTTGGATAGAAGATGCCG
>CAZEDP010000259.1:0-1864 GCA_964511035.1 uncultured Gammaproteobacteria bacterium | reverse complement strand
TGTTAATAAGTCGCATCGGAGTTGATTTTTATTAATTCGGAAAAGGAAAAACCGTCTTCTTTTCAGCACAAGCCTGTTATGCTTCAGGAAACTCTGCAGGGTCTTAATTTAAGAAAAGGTCTTGTATATGTTGACGCGACAGCAGGAGGCGGTGGGCATTCTTATGAAATTGCAAAAGCAATATATCCGGACGGAAGGCTGATTGCTGTTGATGCTGATGCGGTTGCAGTTGAGGTTTTGAAGGAAAGATTAAGCGACTTTCAAGACATAGTCACTATTGTAAATGCAAATTATTCTGCCGTTCCGAAAATATTAAGCGAGCTTAACATAGAAAAAATTACCGGCGGAATTTTATTTGATTTGGGTGCTTCATATTACCAGCTAACATCGGACGAACGGGGTTTTAGTTTCTTAAAAGAAGCTCCGCTTGATATGAGATACGATAAAAATGCCGTATTAACTGCTTATGATGTGGTTAACAGCTACTCAAAATCCGATTTGGAAAGGATACTGAAAGAATACGGGGAAGAGAGGCTTTTCAGAAAAATTGCTTCAATGATTGTTGAAAAAAGAAAGAAATCGCCCATTAAAACCACAACAGAGCTGGCAACCATTGCAAAAACGGCATATTATCCGAAGAGATTTAAAACTCATCCCGCAACGAGGATGTTTCAGGCATTCAGAATTGAAGTCAATAATGAGTTAGAAAATTTACAAAATACCTTCAAGGAGGTGATACCTTTACTTGAAAAAAGTGCGAGAATTGTTGCAATAAGTTTTCATTCTTTAGAAGACAGACTTGTCAAAAATACGTTTAAGTATTACAGTTTAAAGTATGGAGATTTGACCGGGAATGAGGCGACAACCGCTCAGGGTAATCACAGAGAATATACTTGCCTGAGGGAAGATTCCGGGAAAGTCGAAGACAATCAGCAGGCATTTGAGAGGTGTTTTGTTAGAGAGCAGGGACTGGAAATTATAACCAAAAAACCTATAACTGCATCTCCGGAAGAAGTAAAAAATAATCCACCCTCAAGAAGTGCTAAGTTAAGGGTAGCCGGGAAAATCTAAATGGAGTTAATTAAATGGTGTCGTCATTAAAAACAGCCGCATATAGAAAAATTAATCCTGAAGTTAAACAGGATACCCTTGTAAAGGGTAATTTCCCGATATATGAAGATTTCAGAAATCTTGCAATATTCAAGTTTAACCGTTTATTGAGTTTTGCTTTGGCAATTTGTATTCTCATTTCAATGGTCAGCTATTCTATGGTGGTTGCTAAAGAAAACCAAATTGCTCAGATGCACAGCAAAACCAATGAAATAAACTATGAAAACCTTGATTTACAGAATAAAGTTGACTATGTTAAATCGTTTTATAACGTAAACGACAAAATCACCAAAATAAGTTTTCTTAAAAAAGCAGAAAAAATTATAGAAGTTCAAGCATCTTCATCAGCTCTAAAAAAGAATGATAACGACCTAAAAATTGACGTAAGGCCCGTCCCGGGTTTCTAAAAATGTTCTCTCTGTTTAATACCGACCCGAAAAAGTTTCCATGGCGTGCTTTTTGGATAAAGCTTGCGATTATTTTATTTGTTTTTGTAATCATTCTAAAGCTCATACAGCTTCAGGTTTTTGAAGCTAATCATCTCAGAGAAAAAGCGAAAAAAATGCGCCAGCCCTCAAGAAATTTTGTATTTCGAGGGGAAATTGTTGACAGGAACGGGCTGAGATTGGCTTCAGATACTACCACTTACGATATTTACGCCCACCCGAAGTACTATAAAACCACTCCCGAGGAAATAGCATCAAAGCTGTCTCCGATTTTGATTCCGCGCGGGAATTTTATCAGATTCTTTGTG
>CAZEDP010000258.1:0-1889 GCA_964511035.1 uncultured Gammaproteobacteria bacterium | reverse complement strand
ACGATGACAGCAATTTTGCGGTTTATAAAGTTAAAAAAGAATTTTTCGTTGAAGGCGGCAAAGTCGAAAGACTTGTTTCCACAACCAATTTGAGAAACAATGAAGCTGTTTACAGACTCCATAACATTTTAAAAGCAATGGGCGTTATCAAAGCATTGGTTGAATCAGGCATCAAAAACGGTGACACTGTTAAAATAAGAAATTATGAATTCGAATACTATTCCGATGAGGGAGAAGTAAAACCCGAAAAGGCAGGACAAGAGGAGGCAGAAAATAATGCAGGAGAAAATTAATGAAAGATAAGCAATTTTTGATGATACCGGGTCCGACGCCCGTCCCTGAAACTGTTCTTCTTGCTATGGCAAGACAGCCGATAGGTCACAGAAGCAAAGAATTTTCAGCTGCTTTAAAAGAAGTATTCGAGAATTTAAAGTGGGTTTTCGGCACTAAGCAGGATGTATTTATTTTTTCGGCAAGCGGAACCGGAGCCATGGAAGCGGCAATATATAATTTGGTTAACCCGGGAGACAAAGTCCTATCTCTTGCTATGGGTGTTTTCGGCGAAAGATGGGCGAAAATTGCCGAAATGCGCGGGGCACTCGTCGAAAGAATAACCGTACCGGCAGGAAATGCTATAAATCCCGAAGTTTTAAAAGAAAAATTAGCTCAGGATAAAAATAAAGAAATAAAATTCGTTACTCTAACACATAACGAAACCTCAACAGGAGTTACAAACCCTCTGAAAGAGCTTATAGAAATAATTAAAGAACATGGAGCTCTTTCCATTGTCGATGCAATAACAAGCGTAGGAGCAATGCCTCTTAAAACAGACGAATGGGGCGTTGATGTAGTTGTATCAGGCAGCCAAAAAGGTTTTATGATACCACCAGGACTTGCTTTCCTGACCTGCAGCGAAAAGGCTTGGAAAGTTCACGAAAACTGCAAAAATCCGAGCTTTTACTTTAACCTTGCCGCTCATAAAAAGAATGCCCTTCAGGATACAACCCCGTATACCGCAGCGGTAAATTTAATTTTGGGCTTACAGGAAAGCCTCAAAATGATGAAAGAAGAAGGGCTTGAAAGTATTTACGCAAGGCATGCAAAAATTTCCGGCGGGCTTAGAGCCGCGGTTAAGGCAATGGGTTTAAAACCTCTGGTAGAAGATGATGCCATTGCAAGCAAAGCCATAACATCAATTTTAGCCCCTAAAAACATAACAGTAGCCGACATCAGAAAAGAGCTTAAAGACGATTTTGACATTGTCGTCGCTGACGGACAGGGCGAGCTTAAAGGAAAAATATTCAGAATTGGAAATCTGGGCTTTGTTAGCGAAAGAGATATGATCGGGACAGTGGGCGCGTTAGAGCTTACCCTGAACAAACTCGGGTTCGGCAACGAATTGGGTAAAGGAACAGGAGCTCTTTTAAAAAGCTTTTCCTAATTTGTAAAGTTATTCATGTTCATTTGAAATAATCCAATAAACCGAAACAAACGGTTTTATCCGTATGAAAAAAATCTGTCAAAATCAATATCTTCAAAATTACACAGCAAAAGATAAATAGGGTCTTCAATATCCATTCTTTGAAAATTATAATCGTTAAATCTCCAAAACTTGGGAGACATCCCTTCATATCGGACAAGTCCCTTTTCATTAAGTACTTTAAGCTTCTTTTTTACCGTGTCTATGTCCACATTAATTCTTTTAGCAAGCTCAACGGCAGTAATACCCTCGGAATATTTCCTTTTCTGAGGGTTGTCAAACATAAGCTCAAGCCCTATAAGTTTTAGCGCTCTGTCTTCGTCCTGTAATTCAATGTTTAGCTGTTCTTGCCCCATGTTAGCTTAACGACTTTCGGATAATTCTGTTTATATTATCCATAAAAATAATA
>CAZEDP010000257.1:0-1896 GCA_964511035.1 uncultured Gammaproteobacteria bacterium | reverse complement strand
GTTTGCATTTGCCGCATATAATTCCGCCCGATTCGCCGCAAAAATATACTTTATCCTGCAAATCAAAAGAACCGCAGTTTACGCATTTGTTGAGTTCCAACGCATAGCCCAATTCCTCCGTAAGTTTCAGCTGGAATCTTATGACAGTCCACACTATGTTTTGAATTTTAAATTCCGAGGATAAATCCAACAGAGACATATTTTTCAGACTTTCAAACAAAAGGTCGTAAATGGCGCTGCTGTTACTGTCGTTTTCCAATCCGAAAATATTGACTAATTCAGCCATGTACAGTGCATAAGAGAGTTTTTCTATATCAAGTCTCAGTCCTTTAAAGCCGTCAATAGAATCAGCCTGATATATAGTGTCGAGATTCTTTCCTTCAGATAACAACAGCTTGTTTGCACACAATAAATCCATTTTGCCCGCAAGTTTGCTGGAGCATTTTTTTATTCCCTTTGCGACGGCACGTATTATTCCTCGTTCTTTAGAATACATGACAATAATTTTGTCGGCTTCATTAAGGTTATATGTTTTTAAATTTATTGCCGAAGCTTTGTAAGTTGACACAATTTGCGTTTCCAATGTTGATTTTATACATCTAATGTTATCTTACACGCAAAAAGAATTTTTTCTTTATCACAAAATTATTACAAGAAATTTACATTTTTTCTGTTAATCACCCTTAAAAGTAGTGTTTTTTTGTATTTAAATCATATACTATTATTAAGTTTGACATTAATAAAACAGGAGTTAAGAAATGCATACAAAGCAAGGAATTCTGGAAAATACCATTCTGAATGCTTTGTGGAATTTGGAAGAAAACGGCAATGACGGGGTTGTTGTATCCGATATTCTTGAAAAAATAAACGAAGGCAGTCAAAAGTGGGCATATACAACCGTCAAAACCGTCCTTGACAGGCTGGTGGATAAAAAAGTTCTGGAAAGAATCAAAATAAAAAGAAAATATTGCTACAAATCGAAAATAAGCAGGATTAAAGCCGGCAGAGATGCAATTCTGAGAATATCCAACCAGTTTTACAAAGGAGACCTTGAAGAAATGCTCAAAGCTGCTGAACAGCTGAAAAAAGAAGTCTATGCCACTGCTTAAGTTTTAGCAAGCAGTAAAAATTGTTTTACAGAGGAGTTTTGCTCCTCTTTTGTTTTAGATTTATCTCTTACTGGAATGTTAAAAATAGTTATAAAGCTCATTTTTTCTATTCGTCAACAGTCACTTAAATACGGCAAAATTGTTATAATTTGATAAATGAGAAATTTATAAAAACATGCCTGATGTTACAGAAGCCAGAAAATTTATTTCCTCAGTCATACTAAATGTTTTGACGGAAAAAATAACTGTCCGGGAGGCTTTGAGTTTGTTTCCTTCCGATGTAAAAGATGCATCAATCGATTGTGCATGGCATGCTCTTTGCCATTATGAAGCGGACGAAGAATACCGGATTAAAAATTCTGATTTTTTGTCAGTGCAGGTAGACAGCCTGGAAACAATGGCATTTATACTCGAAAAAGGCGATGCTCTGCCTGAAAATATTATCGGTGACTATCAGAAATATTATGAAATGGCTCCTATTGCCAAACCAACCGGACTTAAAGGACTACTGCAAACTATAATGAGATTTACTATATAGGGAATTTGTATTTAAATATAAGAATATAAATTAACGGTAAAAGAAATGAAAAAGGCGCAAAGTTTAATAGAGTTTATTGTTGTTATACCTTTATTGATACTGGTTGTTTTCGGAATTATTGAGTTTTCAATATTTTTAAGAGCAAGCCAGACAGTTCAGCAAATAGCAATGGAAGCCGCCGTTGCATCATCAAATGTCTATGTCGATGAAAATTCAACCCCGAATTTAGCTGTAAATGAAGCTTTAAAT
>CAZEDP010000256.1:0-1941 GCA_964511035.1 uncultured Gammaproteobacteria bacterium | reverse complement strand
CCGGCGTAACTGCTATGCTGACCGATATAGGCATTGATACAGGCGATATTCTTATAAAAGAAGAAATTAAAATCACGGAAAACATGACTTCAATCGAGCTGACGCAAAAAATGTCTGCTTTTGGACCCGAAATACTTTATAAAAGTATGAAAGGACTTATAGATAAAACTTTAACTCCGGTCAAACAGGATAATGAGCGGGCAACGCATGCTTCAAAATTCAAAAAAGAAGACGGAAAAATTAATTTTTGCGGCAAAGCCCTCAGCATTCATAACAAAGTCAGAGGTATGCAGCCGTCGCCGGGAACTTTTTGCTTTTTTAAAGGCAATTTGATAAAAATCCTCGAAACCGAGATTCCTAAAAAAAATAAAGAAAAAATTAACAGCGGGAAATGCGGACAGATAGTTGATATAATTAATAACGGAATAGGTGTTTACACAGCTGACGGTTTGATTGTAATAAAAAAATTACAGCCGGCAGGAAAAAAACCGATGGACGGCGCAAGCTGGTATCGAGGAGTTACAATCGCCAGAGGCGATAAATTGGAATAATCAAGAGGAGGTAAATATGTTTTTTGATCCCGCATATATGATGGTTGCCGTGATAGGCATGTTTTTGATTTTCATACCGCAGATGCTTGTTAAGAGCACATATTCAAAATACTCAAAAGTACCGTCGCAAAACGGTTTAACAGGCGCTCAGGTTGCAGAAATTCTTTTGAGCAATGAAGGCATTACCGACGTTACAGTCGAATCAACATCCGGCACTTTAACAGACCATTATGACCCGTCCAAAAAAGTTATAAGGCTTTCGGAAGAAATTTATTCCGGAAGGTCGATTTCGGCAGTTGGTGTTGCCGCACACGAAGCCGGTCATGCCATTCAGGATAACAAAGGTTATGTACCGATGAAGCTCAGAGCAGGGATATTTCCCGCTGTTATGGCAGGGCAGTATTTAGGTCCCATAATGATTTTTGTCAGCATAGCTTTGAGAGCGTTTTTACATTCAAATGCCGGTTTAGTCGATTTGCTTGCACTAACCGGAATTGGTTTCTATGGTGCAGTTGTTGTGTTCCACTTTGTAACTCTTCCTGTTGAGCTTAACGCAAGTTACAGAGCCGTAAGAGCATTAGCTGACGGCGGTTATCTCGTGGACGAGGAAGTAGGCGGGGCAAGAAAAGTTTTGACCGCTGCCGCATTTACTTATATCGCGGTTGCTCTTTATGCTTTGATTGAGCTCCTTTATTGGGTATGGGTGCTTTTCGGCAGAAACCGCGACTGATTTTATCTGCAAATTGCTAATATTTTCCGTGAATGATAAAATCCTATTGCTTGAGTAAGAGGATGCAAAAAGCTTGAACGAAAACACTCCCACACTTGCAAAATTCGTTTTTGAGTCCAGAGAAAAATTGGGCTACACTAAAAAACGCCTTGCGGATAGAGCGGGACTTGATCTGTCTTTAATCGACAGCATCGAAGAAGGACAGGAGCTGTTTTTATCCTCCACTGTCAGGCAAAAACTTGCAAAAGCCCTTAAAACTGACGGCAAAAAAATTAAAGCGCTCGAAAAAGAAATAAAAATCGGTGAAAATGTTCCTCTTGCCGAATATATAGAGGAAGTAAAATTAAGAATTTTAAGCGGAACTTTAACAGGCAATGTCTGTCCGAAATGCAAGAGTGAATTGAAATGCAGAATCGCCGTAATGTATGATTTGGAAGACAATGAAATAAAGCACCCGAAGGCTAATTGTCCTAAATGTCCTTTTCAGATAAGATAAATAGCAATTCCTGAAAAAGCTTTATGTTAATGACGAATACAATTAAATTTACTTCGCAAAATATAGGCGATACGGATAAGTTAGCCCTGATAATTACCGAAACATTTAAACAGGGTGCTTTAATATGTCTTTACGGTGAAATCGGCACGGGAAAAACAACATTA
>CAZEDP010000255.1:0-1947 GCA_964511035.1 uncultured Gammaproteobacteria bacterium | reverse complement strand
AAAGGCTTATGAACTCAAAAATATGCCTTGTGCCTAGAGGTACATCTTTTGAAACGTTCCGTTTTTTTGAAGCGCTAAGGTCAGGCTGTATTGTAATATGCGAAGACTTGCCCGAAGCTCCTTTTTATGACGGCGCTCCGGCTTTCAAGGTATATGATTGGAAGCATATTCATAAAATTGTGCCGGAAATTCTAAAAGAAGAGGAAACCCTCGAAAGAATGCATAAAGAAGCGTTGGAATGGTGGGAAAACCGCTGCAGCGAGGATGCTGTTATTAAAATGATACATTCTCATCTTGAAATGCTCAACGGGAAGGGTTAAACAAAAATTTAGTTATTATTCAGTCAGCATATGACCGCAGCTGCGGGAGGAATTGGATTCTTCTATAAAACCAATAGCTTCGCCTTGTGATTTAAGAAAATCACCAACCATTTTTTTGAGGTCATTTGCGCTCGGAGGGGCTTTAAGATTTGTAATAGCTGTTCTCGGTGCTTCAGCTCCTGCAAGAAGGGCATTTGCCGTTTCGACATATTGAGTTATTGTTTCATGCGGTTTATTAAAGGCTGTCTGAATTAATTCCAGCAGTTGAGGCTGTATTGAACCTGCTTTTTCGTAGTTTGGCATGATAACGGATTCAACGGCGTTTTTTCTTACCTCGTAATTGGTATCTTCAACGGCTGTTTTAAGCATTGCAAGAACTTTTGATTGTGCAAAAGGCTCAAGAAGGTAATCACTCAATAAATGTATAGAACCTTTTCTTGTTTTGTCATCAACAAACAAGTCTTCGACATATTTGAAGGCATCTTTTTTGGTGAGAGGATTTGTAGTAAATATATACAGTTCGCTAAATGCTTGAGGCACTTTTGCATCCAAATAACCTTTTAGCACATCAAAACCAGCGACAGAGAGTAACTTATCGTAATCAATCACGTTCTTTAAAACAACCATTTTGGAGATAACATTATATTTATCGTCTTCAGGAGAATATTTAATTCTCTGAAGCAGAGATTGTCCCAGATGTTTTAATTTTCTGCTGTGTGTTATATCGATGAAATTCATATATAAATCATTTCTTGCTTCCTTGGCAATGTTTTCTTCAATCTTGTCAAGGATTTTATTTTGAGATACAGCATCATTACCCCACCGCTCAAGGACTCTGACAAACTCATATCTGAAATTGTCAAGATATTGGAATTCTTTAAAACCCTTTCCTAAAACCTCTAATAAGTCAGGTAATATATTTGCATTTTCCGGAATAATATATTTGGGAATGTCTTTAAAGGCTTTTTTCCTGTCGGATTTCGAAGCTCCCGAAGCCATGTCCTGCCATACTTCAAGCATTTTTGGACTGACTTTAAAGCCAAAATATATATGCTGTGAACCTGCGTTAGAATAAACAGACTTATTAGCATGATTAAATTGAGATTCTTTCGGTTTTGCCAAATGATTGTTAAGTCTGACAGTTGTTACAGGATTAATTTTCATAATTCCTCCCGTTTAAATTCCTGATTAAATATTATTACAAAAAGTAATTTATATTACAATTTGAAATGGGCTTATTAATGAGATAAAAAGCCTTCGTTTTTTGTTTTGTTTTAAATTATTATCGACGGTGACGAAAGGACAGCTAATAAGCCGCAATTAAAAGCAAAAACAACTTTTATAATTGTTCTTATCTTACATTGATGCTTTCGTTCATGTATTTAATCAAAGGATAGATAAAGAACTCGATTACTCTTCTTTTTCCGACCTTGATTTCGGCGGTGAGGCTCATGCCGGAGGATATGTTTTCTGTTTTGCCTTCAACCGTAACTGTTTTATCGACGGGAGTAATATACACCTCATAAACCGGTCCGATTTTCTCATTCTCAATGCTGGTTTTAGAGACGCTCTTAACAGTACCTTTTAGGATGCCGTACTTCTGAAAGTCAAAAGTGTCTATTTTAAG
>CAZEDP010000254.1:0-1954 GCA_964511035.1 uncultured Gammaproteobacteria bacterium | reverse complement strand
CTATTCTAAGGCGGTCAACAAAAACTCATCCGTAAATGATATCATTGAGCGGGAATTCCCGCACTTTGAGTATTGTATTGAACAAATAACCGAAATATGCAGCTTATACAACGAATATAAAAGAGAAAATTCTCTTCTGGATTATGATGATTTACTGATTTATTTATTAACTCTTCTTAAATCAGAAGAAAACATAAAAAGAAAATTATCCGATACCTATAAATATATTATGGTTGACGAATATCAGGACACAAACAAAATTCAGGCTGATATCATCAGGGAATTGGCATTCACGCACGACAACGTCGCAGTGGTCGGAGATGATTCGCAAAGTATTTATTCATTCAGAGGTGCTAATTTTAAAAACATAATGGATTTTCCAAATATTTTTCAAAATACTAAAATAATAACCCTTGAAGAAAATTACAGAAGCACAAAAGAAATTTTGAACCTCACTAACGAAATTATCTTGCAGGCAAAGGAAAAATATCCTAAAAAATTATTTTCAAGAGATAAAACGGGAGAAATCCCCGCACTTGTCTGTGCCAAAGATATGCAGACAGAATCTGAGTTCGTAGCGCAAAGGGTCTGTGAATTTGCCGAAGAGGGGCTTTCCCTTAAAGATATTGCAGTTCTGACCAGAAGTTCTTCCTCAACTTATAATCTTGAGCTGGAGCTAAACAAAAGAAAAATCCCCTATAAGAAATTCGGGGGGTATAAATTTTCGGAAACAGCCCATATTAAGGATATCATAGCTCATTTAAGAGTAATTCTTAATCCTGATGACAAAATCAGTCTTAACAGGATTTTGCTTCTCATTAAAGGCATCGGCGCTACTACGAGTTCCAAACTTATACCGCTGTTTTCCGGCAAAGAGCATAGTGATAATTTAACAATTCCGGCGGGAAATAAATTTAAAGATGAAATATCAAAACTCATGGAGCTGATAAATAATTCGAAAAATCCCGATTTGTCTTTAGAACAAATGATTTCAGCGGTAATAGACTATTATCTGCCTTATTTTAAGGAAAAATATGACGATTATAATAAGAGAGAAAAAGACCTTGAACACTTTCGTGATTTAGCAAAAAATTACAAAAGTCTGGAAAGATTTTTGAGTGACATGGCGGTTGAACCGCCTAATTCAAGTGTTCTAGATATTGAAGAAGGCTCGGTAAAAGATGAATATTTAACTCTCTCCACCATTCATTCAGCGAAGGGTTTGGAGTGGGACACTGTCTTTGTTATCGGAGCGGTAGAAGGGAGATTTCCCTCAGCATATGCTTTTAACAATCCCGAAGATTTGGAAGAAGAACGAAGACTTTTTTATGTAGCCTGTACAAGAGCTAAAAACAATCTTTACATTACTTATCCGATTGATATGTTTGACCATGCAATGAACATTACTCTCTCAATGCCATCCAGATTCGTTGAAAACATTGAGGATCCGCTTCTTGAAAAATGGCTTGCAGCAACAGAAGAATGATTATAAAAAAAAATCACAAAATCAATTGATTCACTTTTAAAGAAAAGGATTTTATAATATTAATACTTTGATTTTTCGGATAACTATTAATGAGCAAAATTAGAGCCTTAGCCATAATAACAGCATCTGCAATTTTTTCAGGCATAACCGCTCTTTCGGTTTTTGCTTCGGATATTTCATCGCAAAATGAACAGTATTTTTTAAGCAAAATTAAAAACAACAAAATAGGTTATATTTCAGTTATTCAAAAAGAAAAGGTCAGCGACGGCAAGTTGCTCATTATAACCGACAGGTACTCCGAAAATCAGTTTAAGAGGCTCGGATACACCGTAAAAGCATCTATCACAACACAATATATAGAAGACAAAGACGGCAAGCCTGTTTCGTTCACTTCAATAATTGAAGGAACCGGCGAAGATACAAAAATCAAAGGCGAATTTACCGACAAAAAGCTGAACATCACGACAG
>CAZEDP010000253.1:0-1964 GCA_964511035.1 uncultured Gammaproteobacteria bacterium | reverse complement strand
TCCATTATGACTATAATAATAAAGTGGATAAAGCAGTAATTGAAAGGGCAATAAAAGCCTGCAGACAGGAAAATCTTGTACCGACAGCAGGTATAGACAACCATTCCAATAATATATTTACTTCAAGCAGGTCAAATATAGTTTCTCAGGAAAAAATTCAAGAATTGATTGCTTTAAATTGATATCAATTATCCTTTATTTTGCTGTTTTCGAAATATAATCTCATGCTCTCATAGGATTAAAACCGATTTTTTATCGGATAATTTATATATATAGGGATTAAGGCGTTCTGATGACAAGCGGTTTAAGCGGTATAAAACAGCATCAATACGACATGGAAAAGGCTTTTTTAAGCCCTTTTGCATCCATGAGCAAGGATTCAAAAGGACGGGAAAAGGAAGAACCCCCATGCCCAATTAGAACAGATTATCAGAGAGACAGAGACAGAATAATCCATTCTAAGTCTTTCAGGCGGCTAAAACATAAGACGCAGGTTTTTCTCGCTCCGCAGGGCGACCATTACAGGACAAGGATGACACATACGCTCGAGGTTTCTCAGATAGCAAGGACAATAGCAAGGGCGCTGTATTTAAATGAAGATTTAACCGAGGCAATATCGCTCGGGCATGATTTGGGGCATACCCCTTTCGGGCATACCGGCGAAGAGGTTTTAAACGAACTTTTGAAAGAAGGTTTCAGACACAATGAGCAGAGTGTCAGGGTTGTAAAAGTTCTCGAGAATTTAAATCTGACTTATGAAACGATTGACGGCATTTTAAACCATACGGGAGATTTGCAGCCAGAGACGGCAGAAGGAAAAATAGTCAAAATTGCCGATCGAATAGCTTATTTGAACCACGATATCGACGATGCGCTAAGGGCAGGGATTATTTCACATAATGATATCCCTGAAGAAATTGTCAGAATTTTGGGAGAAGATACAAACAGCCGTATAACCGCAATGGTGAAAGATATTATTTTGAACAGCCAAAACACAGATGAGATAAGAATGTCCAAGGAAACAGGCGATGCAACAACGCAGCTGAGAAGCTGGATGTTTAAAAATGTTTATCTGAACCCCCAAGCAGTCAAAGAAAACGGCAAAGCAAAAAAAATCCTGAACGAGCTTTTTGATTATTATTTAAAAAATCCCAAAACGGTTGAAGAGTACTCAGAGGATACAAATATTAATACGGAGAGAAAAATAGCCGATTATATCGCAGGGATGACGGACAGATTTGCTTTGAGCAGGTATTCGAAAATATTTATTCCGTCCTTTAACGGCGATTTTTCGTTTTATACACCATAGAAAAAATTTTTCAAGACTTAAAAACCAAAAAACTCTTTGTTATCTTAACTAATACAAATTTCATCAGACAGAGGCAATTTTTTCAAAAACGGGCAATAATGTTAACCGGAAAGACAAGAGAAAAATGACGGCAAATAATCAGCAAAACTTCAAAACCAACGAAGATGTCGTGTTCGAAATAAAAAGCAGACTCGATATCGTTGACGTTGTCTCTGAACACGTTGTTCTGAAAAAATCCGGCAGGAATTTATGGGGTTTATGCCCGTTCCATCAGGAAAAAACACCGTCATTTTCCGTAAATCCCGATTTGGGAATATTTAAATGCTTCGGATGCGGTGAAGGCGGCGATGCAATAAGTTTCCTTATGAAAGTTAACCGAACTTCCTTCTATGAAACCATAACAGATCTCGCGCAAAAATTCGGTCTCGCAATGCCGCACGGGAATTTTACATCTGAAAAAACCGAACTGCGGGCAAAAATTTATGAAATGAACAAAAATACGGCGGAATTTTATAAAAACCTGCTTCTGAATGAGCCTGAAGGGAAAAAAGCAAAGGAATATCTCTTCGCAAGAGGAATAGAGCGCGAAATTATAGAAAGATTTTCGCTCGGATATGCCCCGAAAAGCTCTGACAGCCTTATTAATTATTTAATC
>CAZEDP010000252.1:0-1971 GCA_964511035.1 uncultured Gammaproteobacteria bacterium | reverse complement strand
TAATTTCCCGCAAGATAAACCTTGCTGTCTCTGGGGATTGAAACCACGTTAACGCTTTTAGACATAGGATCAATGCTGAAAAGCATAATGGTATCGCTTCTTGTTCCTTTAAAAGGGTCTGTATGTTTTCCGTTTGAATCAACTCCGAGGAGAAGAATGTTTTGCCTGCCGCCTATGAGGGACATACCCGGGGCATTTTGGACAACTTTGCTCAAGCTGTTAAATTTTTCTTTTAATACCGCCGGAAGCCAGTTGATATTGAGAACAAGCAGGATTCCGAAACTTATTAAAATACTTGCCAGTATTGCCGTAACAGTCCATACAAAAACGAAATTATCCGATTTTTTTTTCTTCTTAATAACGCGTTTTGGCTGACTGTTTTCTTCGAAAAAGTTATCGTTTTGTTCGTTGTACATAGTTTCTCTCTTATCCGTTTATAATACACAATTAGCGGGCGACGAGGCTCGAACTCGCGACCCCCAGCTTGGGAAGCTAGTGCTCTGCCAACTGAGCTACGCCCGCAAACTCAAAAGTCATTATAATTATACATCTAACATATTCTTGTCAATTACATTGAAAATTTCAACATTGAAAAATTTGGATACCGGCATAATTAACATACTTTTGCGGCGGTTACTTTCTCATCCAAATTGTCATAAAATTATATGGTGTTTAACAAAAATCGCTTATGACTGAAAATAATAAGAAAAATAAGCTCACACTGCTGATTCCGTATGAAGAGATAGAGGCGGAAGCAAGAATTCAGATAGAAAAAATTCTCGAACTGGATTTTCTCAAGAAACTGGTTATTTTGCCGGACGTTCATAAGGGATATGACTTGTGCATAGGCGGAGTAGCTCTTCTTGACGGCAAAATCTCAGCTTCCTTTGTCGGTTATGACATTGGCTGTGGCATGTGTTACATCAATTCAAAAATGCCGGTATCCGAAATACTTAAAACGCAAGAGGACAAGGAAAAAATCTTTCGGCAAATTTACACTGACATTCCGGTAGGTTTTGAGATTTTTGAAGACGAGCAGGCAGATTGGACTTTTGAACCGGCTTGCGGCGACAAAAAGCTCAACAAAGGGGTTAATGAAAAGCTGAATAAGAGCTTGGGCACTCTGGGCGGGGGAAACCACTTTATAGAAATCGGGAAAAACAGGACAGGAAGCCTCTGCGTAACAGTTCACAGCGGTTCAAGGAATATCGGGCATCAGATAGCTTCTTACTATATGAAACAAGGTCGTTTCTTTGATGTTGATTCGGAAATGGGACATGCGTATCTCAAAGATATGAATTTTGCTCTTTCTTATGCTCTGGAAAACCGAAAAATTATTATGTCAAAAATTTTAAAGATATTAGCACTTGAAGAAAGCCTGTTGAAAGAAATAGTTAACGAAAACCACAATCATGCGGTTATAACAGATGACGGAGTACTGCACAGGAAAGGAGCAACACCTGCTGATTTAGACCAAATCGGGATAATCCCCGGCAATATGAAAGACGGGATTTATATTACAAGGGGCTTGGGCAATAAAGAATATTTATGTTCGGCAAGTCACGGTGCAGGCAGAGTAATGTCACGAAATAAAGCCAAACAAACGCTGAATATCGAAAATTTTAAATCCGAAATGGAAGGCATAACTGCAAAAGTTGACAGGGCAACTCTTGATGAAAGCCCCGATGCTTATAAAAACCTTGACGAAGTAATTAGATATCAGGAAGGAAAGGTTATTGAAGTTATCGATAAAGTCCTGCCCCTGATTAATATTAAGGGATAAGGATTATTTTTCCGGCAATCACGGCATCGCAAGTCGTATCCAGTTACTAAAAGCGAATTCATGTCATTGCTAGCGAAGCGCGGCAATCTCAATTACGCATAAAGCAATGCACTGTCATCCCGTGCCCCGACACGGGATCGTATGGTCCTATTACCAACCATAACAAACCATGTCATCCTCAGAGAGCA
>CAZEDP010000251.1:0-1973 GCA_964511035.1 uncultured Gammaproteobacteria bacterium | reverse complement strand
ACGGCGTAAATACGATTTTTAAAAAGAACCTGCTTACATCGCTGAAATTTTATTTTGCAGGGAAAAAATACAATAAAAAGGGTATAGAAACGGTTTTGAACGAAAAATTCGAATCCTGCTGTCTCAAGGATTCTTTAAAGCCGGTTTTAATTCCTTCTTACGAAACCCAAACGAGAGATGCCGTTTTTTTCAACAGCTACGAAGAAATCTACGCTGATATATGCATGAAAGACGTGGCAAGGGCGACTTCATCAGCCCCTACTTACTTTGAGCCCGTTCACTTACAGGGTACAGGGACTTTAATTGACGGCGGTATAGCTGCAAATAATCCTGCAATGTGCGCTTATATAGAAGTAATTAAATTAATGAACCGTGCGTCGATTGACTGGACAAAGAAAAAAATAATTATGGTTTCACTGGGAACGGGTACTCAAACAGTTTCAATAAAATATGATGAAATTAAAAAATGGAACCTTTTGGACTGGATAAAAGGACCTCTCATTTCCTCATTCTTTGACGGCAGTAATGATACCGTCCAGCATCAACTGAAAATACTTTTGCCGCCGGACTGCTACTATCGATTTCAGTTGGAACTTCCTAACGAAAAGGGCGCTGATGAACTGGATAATACTGATACCAAGTATCTGGCTGAATTAACCGAACTTACGCAGCAGTATATCCAAAAAGACACAATACATCAGTCACCGGTCGGCTGGCGATCAATGCTTGAGAGGCTGTTAAATAACCTCTAATTTACATTGAATTTTGTTCTTTGCTGTATTTATTATGAATTCATTAAGCTTTTCGAAGCTGATAATTCGGCTTATCTCATTGATTGGAACAGAATTACCTGTACCTACCGAAATGCCGAAGCCGTTGTGATTTATTGTTTCTTTAAATGCAGGTATGTCTGTAATGTCATCTCCGAAGTAAACGGGGAAATACTCAGGGAAGGAAGTAATCAAACGATTAACGGCTTTATCTTTAGTAAAGCCGGCGGGTAAAATTTCAAGGACTTTTTTTCCTGGCTGTAAAATAAATTCATTATGAAAATTGTATGAGTTAAAAACGTCATTAACATTTTTTATTACTTTTTCTACTGCATCTTCTTCAGCCAGCCTGTAATGAACTGCAACAGAGAGCTCTTTATTTTCAATAATAATCCCTTTATAACTATTTAGTTTGTCTTCAAGGATTTTTGAGATTTCTTGGATTTTATTTTTATTAGCCTCTGATGAATAATCGCAAATTTTGCCCTCAATCAGTGTCTGCCCACCATGTAAGCCAAAAAAAATAATATCATTTGAGGTTATTCCCGATAATTTTTTTACTGTTTCTATATCTCTGCCTGATATGATTGCGATTTTAATTAAGCCATCTTGTGCAATTATTTCAAGAGCGGTTTTAATTTTTGTATCGAGTTTTGCCATTTCCGGCTTATCGACAATCGGGGTTAAAGTCCCGTCATAATCAAACATCAATAAAACTTTTTCATGGTTTAAAATTTTTTTAGTAATTTCTTCAATTAAAGTCATTGCTCCAGTTTCCTGAAAAGATTAATAAAGTCTTCTAACTCTCTTATAACAATAAATTTTTCCTTTACAATTTCCTTTCCTGCTTCCCCCATTTGTTTGCCGACTTCAGGATGCTGCAGGAGGTATAAGGTTTTTTCGGTTGCTTCCTGAATACTTGAGACAAGAAAACCGTTAACCCCGTCTTGTATTTGAAGTTTGATTCCGCCGACATTTCCGCCGACAACAGGTTTACCTTTCCACAGAGCTTCAGAAACCGTTAAACCAAATCCTTCTTTTAAAGATTTCTGCAAAACCACATCGGAAGCATACTGGAAAGCCTTAACCGCAACGTCGCCCACATTGTGGAAGTTTGTATAAACGTTCAAGTCAAAATCTTCCCCTGCTTTTCTCATAACTCTGTCATAAATCAGCCAGCCTTCGGGGTCGTCATTCGCCATA
>CAZEDP010000250.1:0-1987 GCA_964511035.1 uncultured Gammaproteobacteria bacterium | reverse complement strand
ATAATCTTGTCACGCTTGTCGCAAACTACAACACCGTTTGCAATACACATTAGAACTGCTTCAAGTTTGTTTCTTTCGTAAGTAAGCTGGTCGATATTCTTTTCTTCATAGCTTCTCAATCTTACGGACATTTCATTAAAAGTATCAAACAGCTGCTTAATTTCGCCCCACAAATCCTTTGAATCAAGAGTTAAACCAAACTGTCCGGAAGATAATCTCTTAACCCCGTCAGATAATAACTTAAGCTGTCTTGTAATAAGTGAAGTATTAATTAAAACCGCAGTGATAGACAATAGCCAGGCGAAGGTAAAAATCCCGAGCATAAAATTTCGGGCGGTTTTGCGGATTTCGTTCATTGTCTCACCGCTTAAACCGAGCTGAATAGAACCGATAACTTGTTTTATTCCCGCAGTTTCATAAACTATGGGACTGCTTACTTCAATTTTCTCGGTTATGTTCTCGGGTGAGTAATTTTTGCTTGTAATCGTAAAGAGTACTTTTTTCTTATTATCTTTAAAGATAATGTACGCGATATCCTTATTGCTTTCCAGAACCATTTCCGCCCTGTTTTTGACATTCTGGTATGTGTCGGAGTTCTGACTGTTCAGAATTAAATCATAACCTTCAACGGAAAGAGTTTTAGATAAAACCACCCCGAAATTGTAATAATTCTGAAAAATCGTTTTTTGAATGCTTTCAATAACAAGCCACGCGGTAAAAACAATCAGAACTGAGCTTAAAACCGTTCCCAGAATTAAAAGTTTGCTTCTGGCGCTTAGATTATAAATTATGTTACCGACATTATTTTCCGGCTCTATGATTTTCCCTGTATTACCCATATCCCCTCGAAAGGTTATTGTAAACCCGACAATATCTGATTACTGATAGATTTTAACGTGGCGAATACACCCATACCGTTGTTCGCAACTGCTTCAAAACTCGGAAATCCTTCTTTATTCAAATCGTCTTCGAGTGTTTCCAAACTGATGCAGTCATCAATATCCCTTTTATTGTACTGGAAAACTATCGGAATTTTGCCCAATGATAACCCGTAGCTTGCGAGGTCTTCCTGAAGTTCTTTAAAGCAGTCGATATTTTCCTGTCTTTTTTCCGGTCTGGAATCCGCAACAAAAATTATACCGTCAACTCCGTTCAGAACAATTTTTCTGACGGCGGCGTGTTCTTCCTGACCGGGTGTTGTATAAAGACTGAAACTTGTATTAAAACCCTTAACCGTGCCTAAATTTATGGACAAGAAATCAAAAAACAGCGTTCTTGCATTAAGCCCTTCAAGAGCTGTCATTTCGCTTCTTATACTGGAATCGAGTTTATTATAAATAAAAGTAACGTTAGTTGTCTTGCCGCTTTCCCCTATACCGCAGTAAACTATTTTGCAGCTGACTTTTTTATCCGCGTAATTAACAAATACCACTTTATTCTGCCCGTATTTTTACAGATGTTGTTACATAACAAATTTGTTTAATGTATTAATTTTATATCATTTTTAATTATCTTCAAAATTATTAAGCAATTCAAGATTGATTATTTAAGACAATTATAAATTTTAGATTAGGCATCATTTTTGACAAACCGCTTTTATTGCCAAAAAACCTTTATTTAGGCATAAATGCCGTTATATTTTTAAATAAGAAAATTATTTATCGATAAAATTTCATTATAAAATTTCGATTCCGTATTTCGAAATTTACTCTGAATATTAAAAAAAATTTACAAGTAAAGCAAATAGGAAAATAGAAATTCAAATTTTATGTTACTATAATTATGATGTTTGGTTTGCTCGGTAATGGCATGAATTTAAAAACTCTTTTCAAAGCTGTTCGTTCCTACGAATGTTATAGAGATTTTCCCGATGCGGTAATAGTAATCAGCTATTCGCAAAATGTGAGATTTTGGAATAAGCGTGCAAAAAAAATTTTCGGATACACAGAAAATGGTGATATCGCTACATTCAGCAGAGGCGGATCTG
>CAZEDP010000249.1:0-1998 GCA_964511035.1 uncultured Gammaproteobacteria bacterium | reverse complement strand
GGGGGCTGTTGTTGTTTTGGGCTCGCTACGGCGGTTTCACCGCCTCGCTCACCCGTGATTTTATTAAGGTATTCTTTCTTTTGGTCATCAATTGAATGCATTTTGTTATCAGGTTTATTATTTTGCTCAATTATAATTTCCTGAAGTTTTTCCATGACTTTTTCGACTTCAGCCATATTTCTTGTGTTGTCGGGATCGACTTTTCCGTCTTTTACCACTACAAGCTCAAGACAGTCAGGGGTGTTTATTTCTTTGTTCATAATTCTTATGCGGTTGCCGTAGAACTCTCTGTTGCTGAAGTTTATAATCGGCGGGCAGCTCCTGAAATGCTCATCAAGCAGGACAGGATTTGAACAGTAAAAATTAGCCACATCAAACAGCGAATTGGTCCTGAATCTCCACATAAGCTGATATCTGTCGGGGATATTATGTGTGCTTAAGAAAGACTGTTCTTTAGCTTTTTCAAGGAAGGAAAGATGCGGAAGCTGTTTGTCATCTCCGACTATGATAGCAGTTTTAGCTCTGTAAAGCGCAGGGAAAGAGCTCGCAATATCGCACTGGGACGCTTCGTCAATAATCACTACATCAAATAAAGCCGGTTTTAAAGGAAGTGATTCGGACAAAGCATAAGTCGTAACCGCCCAACATGGGAATGCTTCAAGAAGAGGCTTAAAATCTTCCTCGTGCAGCAGTCTGTTTTGAAGGTTTTTCTTGCGTTCAATAAGAGCTTTAGAGTGGACATAAAGGCTCTGT
This sequence comes from uncultured Gammaproteobacteria bacterium, assembly GCA_964511035.1. Lineage (GTDB taxonomy): Bacteria > Cyanobacteriota > Vampirovibrionia > Gastranaerophilales > CAZEDP01 > CAZEDP01. The sequence continues at coordinate 1,245 of CAZEDP010000249.1, read as the reverse complement.
CTTTTTGAACGGTCTCTTATCAGAGATTTTAAAGATTCCCTGCGGGTATTTTTTAAAATATCTTTAGCAAGCGTTTTTTGTTTTTTTCTGAGGTTTCTGAGCTCTTCAAGCAGTTCATGGATATTACCGACTTTGTTTATGGAATTTTCAATATTTTTCAGCTCGCTTTTAAGCTCTTTCAAGTATAAATCGGCTTCTATCTGCTCAATAATTTCATCCGAAGGGGTTTTCTCGGTAAGGTTCAATTTTTTTGCAATTTTTCCAAAATAATATTTTGATATAAGAGAGCCGAAAAATCCTGTTTTATATAGACTGTTTTCGAGTTTACCCGTCATTTCTTTTATAAAATCGGTATCCTGAGTGCTGAGGTCATTTTTTATAATGCTTTCGCCGTCATTTGTTTCGCTATATTGTTCAAGTTTCTGCAAAGCACAATGCCAGCTTTTTTCGAGTTCAAGTATCTTTGCGCATTTGTTTTCGATTTCCCCGATTTTTTCAAAAAGTGCCTTCATGTCTTCAGGCTTAACAAGAAGTGAGTTTTCAAACCCCGTGTCTAAATCGACTTTATTGGAAAGCAAATCCTGAAGCTGGAAATACAGGTGCTTCTGATAATTGGCTCTGCCCGCTCTCAAGCAAAGAAAAGGCGCGCCGAGATTGTTGAGCCAATCGCTGACCACATCAACGGCTTTGTCCATTCTGGAAGTCACAAGGACGGTTTTGCCCGATGCAACGAGGTGCGAAACAAGATTGACTATTGTTTGCGATTTACCCGTTCCCGGCGGTCCGTAAACTGCCGTGAGCGGATAAAGTTTGGAATATTCAATAACTTTTTTCTGGCTGTCGCTTAACTCAAGCGAAGTTATCGGATAAAAATCTTCTTTTTTAACTTTTTTATCGGCTTCTTCATCTGTTTTTGAAGATTTTTTACTTGAAAATTCTTCCTGAATTAAATTTAAAGAAGTTTCTCTGTAAGTACCCGCAGGTTTATCAGCCATTTGTGTTAATTCATGCAAAAGTCCCGCCGTTATTGTCGGTCTTTTTGTAAGAATAAGGGCTGAATTGTCGGTCAAAAGAAGCGAACTTTCTTTTGAGTCGGCAAACATCTGGTCTTTGAAACTGTATTTGATTTGAACATCCGGCACGATTGCCTTGAACGCTGTCAGAAAAGCTTGAAGCCCTTCTTCCGTAAGGGGCAGCTCGGGAACAATTTCCAGCAGACCTTCCATAAGATGCTCAACTCTGTCT
>CAZEDP010000248.1:0-2003 GCA_964511035.1 uncultured Gammaproteobacteria bacterium | reverse complement strand
CTCTTCGCTACCTGCTGTGAACCCTGAGCCGTTTGCTCGGCAGCTGCGCTTACCTGTTCCGAACCTGATGAAATTTCGGCAACGGTATTCATAAGTTCGCCTATTAAGCCTCTCAAGTTGCCGACAAACTTCTTGAATGATCTGTTAAGGTTGCCGATTTCCGTATTAGTGTCATCGTCAGGTATGAATACGTTGAGTTCGTTATTAGCCAACTTATTGCTGATTTCTGACAATTTGTCGATAGGATTGATAATGCTTCTGGCGATGGTCAGGTAACTTACTATAATGATAAGTATGACTGCAATTGCATCAACTATAAGAATAATCGTTAATGTTTCGGCATTCGTTTTATCAACATCATCTGTATAAACACCGGCCGCAAAAACCCAGTCCCATTTATCAAAGTATCTGCCGACCGTAATTTTCTTAAATAATGCCGTTTCAGGCTGTCCCGGTTTTGTCCACCAGTAACTGACGTTACCTACGCCTTTTGATTTAGCCGAAGCAATCAGCTCGGGCATAAATTTTATTCCGGTCTTTTTATCTTGGATAAGTTTAAAGTCGGTTCCGATAAGCTTGGGGTTTGCACCGTGTGCTTGTATAAATCCGTCACCGTCAGTCACAAAAAAGTAGTTTCCGTTATCAAACCTGATAGCCGAAACTGTTTTCTTCGTTTCTTCTTTTGCTTGTTCTTCTGTCATCAAACCTTGTGCGACTTTTTCTTCAAAATTTTGTGCAACCGTAGCAGCTGCTTCTGTCAGGTAAGCTACCTGATTTTCCTTTTGTTGGGATAATAATTGACCTGTTTTTTGGTACATTACAATTGAAGATACAGTGACCAGTATTACACTTACGAGTATTATCAATAATACCAGTTTGTTCTTAATACTGATTTTGTCGAGAATTCCCGACTTAACTTTTTGATTCTGCTGATACTCATAACTGGACATAGATTTGTTCCTCCCAATACAAAACTTTTCACAATATAAATTATAAAAAAACGAATTTATATACTTACTGATAACAAATATATCATTATTGATTATTAATATATTTGTTACATAATCTTTACATTTTACATATGTAATAATTAGTACAGGGTTCTTCACTTAGCCTTATAGAAATAGTGACAAATAGAAAAAAGAATGAACAAAATAAATCATTCATTCATTCTTTCTTTATTAAAAAATAAATAAGTAGGCAAAACTTGTTATATCAGTACAGGTGATTTCAGGTACTTTTCATTCATTTCAATAACCTTGAGAATCATTTCCTCGGAAGGTCCGCCGATAATGTTTCTTCTGTTAACGCACTCTTCAAGAGAAATAGCCTTGTACACGCTCTCGTCAAACAAATTTGAAAACTTTCCGTAATCGGCTAAAGTTAAACTTTCAAGTGTTTTTTCATTTTCAATGCAATAACGGACAAGTTTTCCCGTTATTTCATGAGCATCTCTGAATGAAACACCTTTTCCTACGAGATAATCTGCAACATCGGTGGCATTTATAAAGCCTTGCCGGCAGGCTTTTAACATGTTTTCACGTCTGATTTTCATGGTTTTAATCATCGGCGTGAAGACGTACAAACAGGCTTTAACCGTATCAATAGCATCAAAGAGCGATTCTTTATCTTCCTGCATATCTTTATTGTATGAAAGAGGAAGCGATTTCATCATAGTAAGCATACCGACAAGACTTCCGTAAACTCTTCCGGTTTTACCCCTGACAAGCTCGGCCACATCGGGATTTTTCTTTTGAGGCATAATACTGCTTCCGGTGCTGTATGCGTCATCCAGCTCAATGAACAAAAATTCATGCGAACTCCAGAGAATAATTTCTTCGCTGAATCTGCTCAAATGCATCATTAATACGGACAAATTGCTTAAAAAATCTATGCAGTAATCCCTGTCGGAAACTCCGTCGAGACTGTTGTATGTGATATCGGCAAAGTTCAGCTCGTTTGCGGTGAATTCCCTGTCAAGCGGATATGTTGTAGCAGCCAGA
>CAZEDP010000247.1:0-2004 GCA_964511035.1 uncultured Gammaproteobacteria bacterium | reverse complement strand
ATTTGAATTCATCCTCAGATAATGAATTTTTATTGTAATCAAACATTTCAACCAGCCATTGTGCTTTTTCTTCACTGATTCCGTCATAAATACTTCTTACTGCTTCAACATCAGAAGCTGATGGATTATTTTTTTTATAAGCATTGAAATTTTCTACTGCGCTTTCTTTTGTAATAGGAGTAAAAGAACCAAAAAGATTTTCTATTCCATTCAATAAGCTCATTTTAACTCTCCTTATTTAAACCTTAATCAACCTCATAAATACTCTATATATATAAAAAAAATATTTAGTTAATATTTGCCTATTTATATAGAAATATAAAGTTTTGTTAAATTTCAGGTTTAAAAAACAGGGCTGATTAAGTTACTCAGCCCTGTTTCAAAAAATATAATGCTTTATTTAATTCCCAGAATCTCTGCCAGTTTTGTGTAGGAAGAAATTAAATCGCCTTTGTCTTCTCTGTAAACATCTTTATCAAGCGATTCCATAGTACCCTTTACCCAGAAACGGCAAGTATCGGGAGAGATTTCATCGGCAAGGATAATTTCTCCCGACGTTGTTCTTCCGAATTCAAGTTTAAAATCAGCCATCGTAATGCCTTTTTTATCAAGATGCTCGGACAGAATCTGGTTTATCTGCAATGCTGAATTTTTAAGAATTTTAACATCTTTCTCTGACATCAAATCCATTATTCTTATATGGTCTTCGGTTATCAACGGATCGCCGAGAGAATCGTCTTTGTAGAAGAACTCTACCAACGGAGGAGTAAATTTCCTGCCTTTTTCAAGCCCGAGCCTCTTGCAGATTGAGCCTGCCGCAAAGTTTCTGACAACCACTTCAACAGGAAGAATTTTAACCTTGACCGCACGCATTGAAAGATTGTCCAAGAAAGCAACAAGATGAGTTTTTACCCCTGCATTTTGAAGAAGTTCAAAAAAGTACTTCGTAAACATTAAATTTACATGCCCTTTGCCTTTAATGTCGTCTTTTTTTAGCCCGTTAAATGCGGTTGCGCTGTCCTTGAAATAAATAATAACTTCATCGGGACTGTCTGTTTCCAAAAGCTGTTTTGCCTTGCCTTCATAAAGTAAAACCATCAATAATACTCCTCAATTTTCCTGACTTGAATAATGCAAAATCTCTTCTACTGTGGAATATAGCACAGGTTTATATATTCTTCAACCGCATGAAAGACAGCCTCTGCATACAATGGGATTGTAGCTTCTGCACTCTGCTTCGGAAGGTAATGGCTCACCTGCTTTAGTTTTAAGCGCATAGTCTATAATTGTTGCGAATATTTCTTTCAGGTTTTCTTTGGAGGTAACGTTCGGGTCAATTACCCAATGTCCCCAGTTGAATTTTCCCCAGTCAGTGAGCATTTTATCATCCAAAGTCGTGGCAATCAGCAGAAGAGTTCCTTTAGGAAATTCTATTTCCTTGCCTTTTCCGGTATAACTGTGGATTTTAATTTTCATCCCCGCATCTTCAAGATTTTTAAATTTGTCCTGCATTTCTTCGTATGCAAGGTAAATTTTAGCCTGAGTATCAGCATTATGATTAGCTGAAACGCTTAAAGGATACCATTCAATACCGAGGTTTGTTTCTTTTTTTCTGTCAGAGTTCAGATTGGTAAAATTAGTTACTGCTTTTTGTTTTTGTGTCCTTGATGAAGAAAAGATATTGATACTGTTAATTTTCATATTTCGGCTCTCACAAAATTCTTAAACTTCTATTGCTTTTTGTACGTCTTGGGACTTGATTTTAACATCACCGTTGTTTTCAACATAAATCTTGATTATATCTCCAGTAAAGATTTTGTTGAATATTTCATGTGAAATTATTCTTCTTCTTGTTTTCATTTCAGTATTTTCAAGATCTACGGCAGAAGCCTCTATTGAACTCTTTAATTCTTTTGTGTCATAACCTGTTGCTAAAATTCGCTCATCGGGATATTCCGAATCGACAGGTTCATTTCTGACCCAGACCTCACTGGGTTTTGGCTC
>CAZEDP010000246.1:0-2011 GCA_964511035.1 uncultured Gammaproteobacteria bacterium | reverse complement strand
ATGAAGTTTTAATATTTCTTAACTTTCTCTGAATAGATATTCAACTATCTTCCGTATCCGCCGGAATGTTCAAAAATATACCGGCTTGAACAGAGAGCAATATTTTTAAAAGCGCAAATACCTTTTTCTCTGCTGATAATCCCGATACTTGCAAGTTTATTCCTGACTGTTTCGTTAAGTTCATCGGGAGAGATGTAAAGTTCACACTCGGAAGTACATTCAGTTTGATTAAAAGGGCATTTTTTAATATTTTCTTGCATAATATAAATTTTCTTTTCCAATTATTTTTCCATACATGCATCAAGGATTTTTTTCTGCCAGCCCGGTGATTTTTCAATAAAGAAATCAGCGCCTCTGTTTAAACATTTGGACTCATATTCAGGCTTTGAACTTGCTGTCATAACAATAATTCTTGTATTTAATTTACATAACAGCGAAAGTTTCTTAAGTTCATCAAGCAGTATAAGCCCTTCTCTTTCGGTCGGAATAAAAAGATCGATTACGGCATAACCAAAATCTCTCTTTTTAAATGTCTCAATTGCATCGTATACTTCATGAGAAATAATTACATCGAAATTTATCTTTTTAAATAACATATCAAGCTGATAAGTAATTATTCCCAAATCATCAACTATTAAGACACTCTTTTGTCTGAGTAAATTATTATTATCCATACCGGAAAGATTTATCGGCTGGATATTACCGGGTGTTTCTTGTACGCCTGATGCGAGCTTTAATTTATCTATCTTTTCCTTTAATTTATCCGCAAGATTTGAAAGAGCCGCATTGTTTAAAACAGCCGGCGCAGGTGAATCAATAAGAGAATAAAGCTTATCTGCCGTGCTTTTTTCAAGTTCTATGTTCAGATTTTCGTCAGACATTTTTTACCCGAAGCTTTTTACTTTTCATTAAAAATTATTATCTATTATTTTGTTTATTTAGACAAATTTTCCTTAAAAACTTTAACAAAACAACTAAAAAAGTTGTAAACAAAAAATTAATAGCACTCATGTATTTAGCAATAAATAATATCTTTTGGTTTTATATAAAAAAGCAAATAAACAAAAGGTGATAATTATGAGAATCCCCCCTGTTTTAAATGAGACAAAAACCAAATTAGCTGTTCATTTGTTAAAAAGAACGGCAAGCTCGCAAAATCCGGTTATAATAGCAGGCGGCTTCGGTAAAAATCAGGCTGAAGTCAATGAAGTTATTAAGAGGGAACTAACTCTTTTAATAGTCAAACCCTTAATTAGGATTATTAACGACTTTAAAAATATAATCTAAACTCTTTATTCTTAATCAGCTTTTCTTGTTATAGGATAGTATTAAATCTTTAACGGGAGCTGATTTATGTCTGAAGTTAAAAAAAGAATAATGTCAGGAATGAGACCGACTGGAAAACTCCACATAGGACATTATTTAGGTGTTTTAAGAAACTGGGTTGCATTCCAAAACGATTATGATTGTTACTTTGCAGTTGCAGACTGGCATGCTCTTACAACAAAATTCGACAAAACAGAAGAATTCAAACAAAATATAACAGATGTTATATTGGATTGGCTTGCCTGTGGTATAAATCCCGAACAGTCAACAGTTTATCTTCAATCTCTTGTTCCGGAAATTGCAGAACTTCATATATATTTCAGTATGATAACTCCCCAGAATTGGGTTGAAAGAGACCCGACATTAAAAGATATGGTCAAAATCCTGCGGGGAAATACAGAATCAGAAGAGGACATATCAGGTTTAATTTCTTACGGACTGCTTGGCTATCCTGTATTGCAAAGCGCCGATATACTGGGATTTAATGCTAGCCTTGTTCCGGTAGGCACAGACCAGTTAGCGCATCTCGAATTTTCAAGAGACGTTGCGAGAAGGTTTAACTACATATATAAGACAGAATACTTTGTCGAACCTCAGCCAAAGTTAACCCAAACCCCTTTAATTAAGGGAATTGACGGTCAAAAAATGGGAAAATCTTTCAATAACGATATTAAAATTTCTGATA
>CAZEDP010000245.1:0-2020 GCA_964511035.1 uncultured Gammaproteobacteria bacterium | reverse complement strand
AAATGGCGGAAACGGTCAGTTTTCGACATTTTGACACTGAACGATGGGGACGTAAGACGAAACAAAAAACTTAGTTTTTTGAATTCGTCAACAGTCCCAATAGGATAAAAATTCAAAAAAAACAGGGGGCTAAGCCCCCTGCAAAATAAGAAAAGTTTATGCTTTTCCGTCTGTTCCAAATACTTTAATTTTGCGTTTTACAACTTCTTTAACTGCTGCTCTTGCAGGTGTTAAATATTGTCTCGGGTCAAAGTGTGATGGATTTTGTGCAAAGTGTTTTCTGATAGCGCCGGTGAATGCCAATCTCAGGTCTGTATCGACGTTAATTTTAGCAACTCCGAGCTGTACTGCCTGTGAGAACATATGTTCGGGAACACCTTTTGCGCCCGGAATATCCGCGCCAAAATCATTGCAGACTTTTACCAAATCTTCCGGTACGCTTGATGCGCCGTGAAGGACTAACGGATAATCTGCGCCGACAGCCGCTTTAATTTCAGCAAGTCTTTCAAAATCAAGTTTGGCATCGCCTTTAAATTTATAAGCGCCGTGGCTTGTTCCTATTGCAACTGCAAGTGAATCAACGCCTGTTCTTTCTATAAATTCTTTAGCTTCTCTTGGATTGGTATAGATTGCGTCTTTTTCTGAAACTGAAATGTTATCTTCAACGCCGGCAAGTCTTCCGAGTTCTGCTTCAACCGAAATGCCTCTGGCATGAGCGTAGTCAACAACTCTCTTAGTCAATGCAACGTTTTCTTCAAACGGATGTTTTGAACCGTCAATCATAACAGATGAAAAACCGCCGTCTATGCAGGCTTTGCAAATATCAAAGTCTTCGCCGTGGTCGAGGTGAAGAGCGATAGGAATTGATGAAGAGTTAAGAGCGGCTTCAACCAGCTTGATAAGATATGTTTGATTAGCATATTTTCTTGCGCCGGCTGATACCTGAAGAATTAACGGGGCTCTTAATTCTTCGCCTGCTTCGACTATAGCCTGAAGCAGTTCCATATTGTTTACGTTGTAAGCGCCGATAGCATACTTACCCTGTAAAGCTTTTTGAAATAGTTCATTTGTCCCTACTAATTCACGTTGTGCACAAACTGTCATATTTTGTCTCCTTTTCTATAAACAAAGACCTTTGAATAATCAAAAATCTTATTTTAATTTATGAAAAGTTTACAACGAACAACACTCAGGTACAAGTAATAATGGTGTTCTTTCTTAAAAAAAGCAGAAAGCCTTCTTTAAGAAGGCTTTCTGCATAAAAACTTTCATACTGTGAAATTAGTCACATCACAAGATTTTATTCAAGCAAGTATGAATAATATATTAAAATTTTTTGATTAACTGCTAGCTGAATACGCTGCCGCCGCTCGAACCTGAACTGGCGCCGCAAGAACCGGCTCCGTTTCCTGCATCAAATACACTGTTGTCTGCTAAGCTGTCAGCTTTTGCAGATGTATCAGCAGGATTGTAGGCTCTTGTTCCGGCAGTTTCGATTCCTAAGGTATTAACTTTGCCAAACATTTTGTGACCTCCTCTATGGTTTAAATACTCACGCTATACATAAGTCTGTTATACTTATATAAAAACAATATATTTTTTAAAATTGCCTTTTTACACGATATTAATTAATTTCTTTAACAAAAATTTACACAAGCAAAATTGCTAAAATTAAAATATGCAACAATTTGTTGTAGCCTGAAAAACAAGGCTTTGACTGTTTTAAAAAACAATATTAATATTATATTAATGCCCCGATTGGGGAAGTCACACGGCATGAAAATTCATATAATCTGAATTATTGTTAGGGCTGAAAAAAGAAGGTGCAAATAATGAATAATGCGGTCACAAAGGATATGAGTATTATTGAAATAGTCAATAATTATCCTCAATCAGTTGAAGTTCTTGTTAAAAAATATATCAGTCATACCATTAATGATTTATATCCAATTAATTAATAATGTAGTTAGGGGGCGATAAAAATGTTCGATTATTTGATGGAACGTAGAAAAAAATATAA
>CAZEDP010000244.1:0-2027 GCA_964511035.1 uncultured Gammaproteobacteria bacterium | reverse complement strand
AGTTAATTATGTTCATTTGTTTTGAGTGTCCTGATTAATTGATTGTTAGGGAGTTTTTATGCCCGCCCGCCACCCTGTAAAGTAGAAAGGGCTCCGCCCTTTCAATCCCGTTAAAGTAAGTGGTTTGATTTTTGATGCGAATTTTTTGTGAATTTTGCATCCCATTTTTAGCCCTTTTGCAACCTTTTTTGAATTGACTGTTTTATTACAAGTACCCCTTCAGGCTGGACTGGTGGGTGTTTTGGTCTCTTATCATAATTTTGTAACCTTTTATATATTTTATTGCAGTTTACACTGCTGATATTACTATTATAGCAGGGTTTTGGGTGTCCATTCGGCCCCAATTTGTGGACATGTGGCTTGTATGTTAAAGAAGTAAAATATTGAATAGTTACTAATTTGTTTGACGGATAAAGATCGTCATGTGGCTTGGTATAAACCTGTATTGTAGATAGATCCCCGTCTTCAATTTATCAAAATTGAACACAATCTGGAGAGAGCAAAAAGCTCGTATTTACAAGGTAAATGATGAATTGTTCAAGACGGAACCGCTCAAACTGCAAATTGGAGAAATAATATGACAAAAACACTTTATGTTGGAATCGATGTGTCAAAAGCAAAGGTCGATGCTGCAACGACACAAGACGGCATCAAGATTATCTCAAGTACCGGTTTTGAAAATCATCTGCAAGGATTTAAAAAACTGTTTAACTGGATTAAAAGGCATTCTAAAGGCTTTTCGAAAATTCACTTTTGCCTTGAATCAACAGGAATTTATCACGAAGAGCTTGCAGAATTTTTACAAGAACAGAAGAACACAATCGTAAGCGTAGTAAATCCGTTTCAAGCTAAATCATTCTCGGGTTCAAGATTATTAAGAACAAAAAACGATAAAGTTGATGCGGAAATGCTTGCTTTTTACTGCGCAATATCTAAACCTGAAGAAACTGTTAAACTTCCTGAAGAAGTAAAGAAATTAAGAAGATTAGTAAGATTTTTAAATACCCAAATTTCAGCAAGAGCAAAAGAAAAAACAAGGCTACAAAGCATCAAAGATGATGATGTAGCCCACGTGCTCAAAGGCACAATTCTTTTGTTATCACAGAGTATAGCACAGATTGAAAAGCTGATTAAAGAGCATGTTAAAAAATATCCTAAATTAAAAAATCAGGTGGAATTGCTCAAAACTATTCCCGGCATTGGTGATAAAACAGCATGTGAAATCCTTGCAGAAATTCACATTGAAGACGGTAAAAATATCAACGTAAAAGCACAGGTTGCACATTCAGGACTGGCTCCGAGAGAATTTCAATCGGGAAGCAGTGTAAAAGGTAAACCTCGAATTTGTAGAACTGGAAATGCAAATCTTAGGAAAGCATTATACATGCCGGCTATGTGTGCAATTCAAGATAATCCGATATTAGAAGAGTTCTATAATCGGCTTGTCAGCAAAGGAAAGCCTAAGATGGTGGCATTAATAGCTTCGATGAGAAAATTATTAGTTATTGCAATAGGAGTTTTAAGAAATGATGCACCTTTTAACCCTGACTGGGCAAAACTTCAACAGGAAAAATATCTACTGCATACTTGACATTTAACACACAATCTACAATTTTTGTTTTCCCCGCCCTCCCGCCCATAGGAATACAAGGGGGCACTGCCCCCTTGTGAGTCCCGAATGGTAAGTTATAGAAATACCCACCCCCTTGCCCCCTCCCTTGAAATATTAGGGAGGGGGAGTTTCTTTCTTTGGGCTCGCTGCGGCGGCTGCGCCGCCTGGCTCGCCCGTATGTTTAATATGGTACTTTTTATGTTTATAGCTTATTTGGTTGGGTTTCAACTAACCTACTATACTGCTTTGAAGAATGGGGTTATTTTCGAGCCCTTTTTTATAGGTACTTAGTTGTCTATGAAAGGGTCTTCTACCCTTTACCCGACCCCATTTCTTTTGACGGCAAAAGAAACAGGGGAAAAAACCTTGCGTAAGCGGGAGCAACTTCAGTGGAAATGATGAATTTTCACTGTGT
>CAZEDP010000243.1:0-2028 GCA_964511035.1 uncultured Gammaproteobacteria bacterium | reverse complement strand
GCTTCAGCCACCGAAACATGTACAAAAATCGAAAGGACAAAGTCCTTTCTACAAAACTCCAGAACCCTAAAACCCACTCCCCCACTACAAACCACCAAATCCCCCCAAATCAAAAAAGGTTGCAAAAAGGCTGCAAATAGGATGCAAAATCACAGAAAAATTCATATTAAATTAAGAACCGCCGCTTTTCAAAACCTTCTCCAAAATCTGCGCGGTCTGCTGAACAATTCTTGCGCAGTTAAACTTTCTTTCAACCGAAGTAAATTCGTAACCGGAGCTAAGAACCCGACAGCAAGTTGCTTTATGCTTATTTTTGAATTTTTCCACAATTGATTTTGCCATAGATTTAATATTTGCGGGATTTTCTGAAATATCTTTTCTTCCTTTCAACAGCCCGAGAACGATTTCTGCTCCGCTTAAAGCCCCGCATACACAGCCTGAATGCCCAATCCCTCCGGAAAATGCCGAGGAAATCTTATTTATGGTTTCAATATCAACGTCATTGTTGATTAAACCCGCTTCGTACGCGCCTCTTATAATAGCTTCCGAGCAGGAATACCCTTGTAAATATATTTCTTTGGTTTTTGCAGTGAAATCTGACAATTTTTCCTCCTTCTACGGCCTGATTCTTTCCATTAATCTCGGGAAAGGAATAGTTTCTCTGACGTGATGAAGCCCGCAGATCCACGATACCGTTCTTTCGATACCCAGCCCGAAACCCGCATGAGGAACGCTTCCGTACCGCCTTAAATCGAGATACCAGTCAAAAGCGCTTTGCGGCAGATTATGCTCCGCAATTTTTCGCTCCAGTACTTCGAGGCTGTCTTCTCTTTGACCTCCGCCGATAATTTCGCCGTATCCTTCGGGTGCGATAACGTCAACACAAAGGGCAACATTGGGATTTTCGGTGTCCTGTTTCATATAGAATGCTTTGCATTCTGCGGGGTATCTGTGAATCATAACCGGACGGTCGAACTGTTCGGATATTACGGTTTCCTCGTCCCCGCCGAAATCTTCACCCCACGGAACTTCTTTTCCGTGCTGTTTTAAAATTTCAAGAGCTTCGTCATAGCTTATACGAGGGAATGGCTTTTGAATTGCCTCTAATTTTGAAATATCTCTTTCGAGAAGCTCCAGTTCAGCCTTTCTGTTTTGAAGAACCTTGGAAACTATATAATGAAGGAAATCCTCGGCTAGATTCATATTATCATTGAGGTCATTGTAAGCTACTTCGGGCTCTACCATCCAAAATTCCGTTAAATGTCTTCTTGTTTTGGATTTCTCTGCTCTGAATGTCGGACCGAAGCAATAAACCTTTCCGAAAGCCATAGCCGCGGCTTCCATGTAGAGCTGACCGCTTTGAGTTAAATATGCTTTTTCATCGAAATATTTTGTTTCAAAAAGTGTTGTTGTCCCCTCGCATGCCGCCGGAGTGAATATCGGCGCATCTATGAGCAAAAAGCCCTGTTCATTAAAATAGTCCCTGACTGACTTTATTATTTCGTGCCTGATTTTCAGGATAGCATGCTGACGGAGTGAGCGAAGCCAAAGATGCCTGTTTTCGAGAAGAAATGCCACGCCATGCTCTTTCGGGGTAATGGGATAATTAACGGCTTCATTAATTAATTTCAGGTCTTTTACTCCGATTTCAAATCCGATAGAGGAGCGTTTATCTTCTTTAACCGTACCGTAAACCATGATTGACGATTCCTGCGAAATTTTGTCGGTCTGTTCAAAAAGTTCTTCACTAACGTCCCCTTTAAACATAACAGCCTGAATCATACCTGAGCCGTCTCTCACCTGAAGGAAATGCAGTTTTCCGCTTGACCTTTTACCTGCAAGCCAGCCTCTGATGCAAACGTCTTCAGAATTATGTTTGCTGATTTCATTGATATAGACATTTTTAAATTCGGACATGATATCAACCCCGCCAATACTATTATTTTCTAATTCTATTTTACTTCTCAGGCTCAAAAATATTCGACACCAAAAAATGAAATTTTAATTTTATCCGGTAAATAGGTCGTT
>CAZEDP010000242.1:0-2046 GCA_964511035.1 uncultured Gammaproteobacteria bacterium | reverse complement strand
ATCAGCAGTGTAAACTGCAATAAAATATATAAAAGGTTACAAAATTATGATAAGAGACCAAATCACCCACCAATCCGGCCTGAAGGGGCGATTATAATAAAACGGCATTTCAAAAAAGGTTGCAAAAGGGCTAAAAATGGGATGCAAAAAACACAAAAAATTCGCTGCTTTATATCACATTGAAGTGTAGATAACTCAAAAAAACAATTTTTTAACCCGCGGTAACGGCTGAAATTCTCCCTTATTATGTCCTCCCTGTATCTAAAGCCGAAAGTTACAACCTATATTCCAAAACTTTGCAAACTTTACATTTTTTAACTTAAGTTTTTCAAAAAAATGCCGATTAATTCAAGTGTAGTGGTACTTGTTTTATTTTTATAGGAGTTATAATGACCAGATACGACAAAGATTTTTGGTTGAACGAACTTGAAGAAAACGAACTTGAAGATGAGACCTGTTACGATATCTCGGAGGATGTTCTAAACGATGTACACGAAGCAATAAACCGCTTTCACCATAAAGATACGAGAAAAAGCAAATTCAAAAAGAACAACCGGTGCTGGCAATAGCCATTTTGAATAAAACAGAATATTACAACGTCACAAGCCGCCTAAAGGCGGCTTGTGACGTTGTTTTCCAAAATTTAATTTACCATCAGAAAATTAATCGGAGGACGCGGGAAAAGCCTAATTTTTTGGAAAAATTGGCTTTTCCCGTATCCGACTTTAGAAAGGTTTGCGAAGCGGGAGTTATATAAAAGGAAACGATGAGTTTTCTTTTGATAACTCATTCCTGTGAGAGGCAATAACGGCGGCGAGGAGCCGTCGATTTTGCCTCGACACTAGATCATGTAAGATGCTAGAAAAATTACATTTTTCAGCATCTTCTCGTATAATTAAAAAGAAAATACTCAAGCAATTATGAAAGGCGTTTTATGACATTAACCGTTGAAGCAAAATCCGTGGGAAAAATTACTCAGGTAATAGGACCGGTTGTTGACGTTGAATTTCCGGAAGGACAGCTTCCTGAAATTTTTGACGCGCTCATTGTCGAAGATGTTAACCCCGCAGGTGCAAATATAAAATTAGTTACTGAAGTCCAACAATTTTTGGGCGAAAACAGAGTCCGTTCTGTTGCAATGTCAACTACCGACGGCTTAACGCGCGGAATGAAAGTAATAAATACCGGCGAACCCATTAAAGTTCCCGTAGGACCGCCGACTTTAGGCAGGATTTTAAACGTACTCGGCGAACCCGTTGATGAAGGTCCTCCGTTAAATGCTGAAGTCAGTCTTCCGATTCACAGACCGGCTCCTAAACTAACAGATCAAAATACTAAAACCGAAATTTTTGAAACCGGCATTAAAGTCATCGACTTGCTTGAACCTTATTCAAAAGGCGGTAAGGTCGGGCTTTTCGGCGGTGCGGGCGTCGGCAAAACGGTTGTTATTATGGAGTTGATTCATAATATAGCACAAGAACACGGCGGAGTTTCAGTGTTCGGAGGCGTAGGCGAAAGAACAAGAGAAGGAAACGACCTCTGGAACGAAATGAAACAATCCGGCGTTATTGACAAAGTTGCTCTGGTTTACGGACAGATGAACGAACCTCCGGGTTCAAGAATGAGAGTCGGACTGAGCGCGTTGACTGTTGCAGAATATTTCAGGGATTACTCAAAGCAGGATGTACTTTTATTCATTGACAATATATTCAGATTTGTTCAGGCAGGTTCCGAAGTTTCTGCTCTTCTTGGCAGAATGCCAAGCGCCGTAGGTTATCAACCGACTCTTGCTACGGAAATGGGAGAGCTTCAGGAAAGAATCACCAGTACGCTTGACGGTTCAATTACATCGGTTCAGGCAATTTATGTGCCTGCGGATGATTTAACCGACCCTGCGCCGGCAACGACATTTGCCCACCTTGATGCTTCAACTGTATTATCAAGACAAATTTCCGAGTTGGGTATTTATCCCGCAGTAGATCCTCTTGCAAGTACCAGCAGAGTTCTTGATCCCAGAATTATAGGAGACGAGCACTACAACACAGC
>CAZEDP010000241.1:0-2105 GCA_964511035.1 uncultured Gammaproteobacteria bacterium | reverse complement strand
TTAGTACCGAAAAAAGAAAGACATTAAATACTGCGAATATAACTGCAGAAGCAATTAACGCATAAAAGCACCCCTTTAGTTTATTTGAAGGCATAAAAATTTTCCGATTACTCTCATTTTTAGGCAAAATTATTTTAACACAAATTTTTCAAACTTAATAAAGCCCTAAAACCGAAAATAGTTATAAACTTATTTTTTATTTGATTTTAATATCTTTATATAACCAGACCGCCGTCGATGCCCAGTACTTGACCGGTTATGTATTTTCCTGACACTGCCAAAAACTTGACTGCTTCAGCAATATCTTCAGGTTTGCCGAGTCTGCCGAGAGGAATTCTTTCGGTAATTTTTTCTCTGTCCAGTCCGCTGGTCATATCGGTTTCAATAAACCCCGGCGCAATAGCATTTACGGTTATTGAACGAGCGGCAAGCTCTTTTGCAAGGGCCTTTGTAAATCCGATAAGACCGGCTTTCGCAGAAGAATAATTCGCCTGACCGGCATTGCCGTAAACTCCGCAAATACTGGAGATATTAACAATACAGCCTTCTCTTTGCTTCATCATAATTTTTGCCACGGGCTTTGTAATATAAAAAACACTGTTTAAGTTTGTGTTTATTACTTTCAGCCAATCTTCGTCAGACATTCTGATAAACAAATTATCTTTTGTAATTCCTGCATTATTAACTAACACATCAATTCTGCCGTATTTTTCAACGATTTTGTCAATCATTTGTTTTACGGCATCTGCATCGCCAACATCGCATTTAAAGGCTTCACCCTGAGTTTTGAGTTTTTTGATTTCCTCAACAACTTCAGCGGCTGCAATATCATTGCTTGCATAGTTAATGAGCGTGATATATCCTTCTTTGGCAAGTTCCAGTGCGCAGGATTTACCTATTCCTCTGGATGCGCCGGTAACAAGAGCAACTTTTTTATTTTCAGTCATTTCTTTTCTCCTCAAAAACTTCTCTCTTAAGTTCAAAATTTATTATATAACAAAGTTAAAAGCATTTATTTTGAACAAATAATGCATAATCTTAAGTTATTGAACGGAATTATTCGGATTTTTGAAAAAATCATCTCTTGCCTGTGCAAGCTGAAATTCTTTATAAACTTGAGTAATCAAATCCTTGTTATTGATATATTTTCTTTTGTTAAAGAACACCATAATTTTATCAACTAATCCCTTGGGATTTTGTGTATTTTTAGTACTCAAAAACGTCCAGAAATTTGTTTCACCGGTTTTTGTGATTATTCCGTCCAGCTTATCAGCTTGGAGTTGAATTTTACCCGTTTCAAGTATTTCATTTGTCGGTATTTTATCAACCATATCCTTAATCAAAATTGCAGCGGCATCTTCGGCAATATCTATTTGTCCGTCATTATTTACGTCAAAAGCTTCCATCGTGCATTTTTGTTTAAGCTGCTCGGGGAAACCCTGATTTAATTCAGCAACGGAAACAGATTCTCTTTTGCCTAAATCTTCAAACGCAGCGCCAAGAAGTGCCGGTTTATTCAGGTTTTTGGCATCAACTCTGTCTTCAGGCAAATATTTCAACCGGAAACTAAGCGGAGGAACTTTTTTTGACTGCGCCTCAAGGTCAGCCAGCAAACTTTCTGTTTGATTTATAAGGTCTTCGACAGATGTTCTTTGCTCAAAGCTGTCATGAGTTAGTTTTGCTAGGTCAGGCAGAGTTTTTGCATCTTTAGGCAATTGGAAACCCTGCAAATATTCCATATAATTTGCTACCGCATTTCTGCCGTATCGAACATTTTTATCTTTTATCTTATTGTCATAAGGACCGTTCTGTCCGTTTATAAAGGCAATATTGTTACTAATACCGTACGGCATAAATTAATCTTCCAAAAATTACTTCAATAGAATAAAAACATCTCACTCTGAAAAATTGCCATGCTTAACAGAACAATTTTTTTGCTCAAAAATCAAACAAGAGAAAAACTGCCTGCGGTACTTTCAAGCGAAGCTAAATCACTGATGTTATAGACTTTCGCAGTTTTTGAAATTCTCTTAATCATCCCCGCCAAAACCTTGCCGGGACCTATTTCGATAAAAGTATCCACACCGTTTTCCACCATATAATCA
>CAZEDP010000240.1:0-2127 GCA_964511035.1 uncultured Gammaproteobacteria bacterium | reverse complement strand
CAATCCGATTTGCCTTGAATGTAGCGGCCTGCAAAAACGAATACATCTCTCAAGCACACAGAAATTAATTATTCAGACCTGAGTAGTTACCTTCCGCTTTATAAAAATTTCTTTACGTCTGTTCGGTAAGGAATTAATAATTAATTCAACTTTTTCAAGCAGAAATTTATAATCGATTGTCTGATCCAGATTATTCTCCTGTTGCAGAAGTGTATAAATCAAGTCATCCTTATAGGCATTATCCCTTGACTTTTTTAAAAAGTACTTTTTTATAATGTTATAAGCGATGGTGAAAATATAAGCATTAAAAGAATTATCTGGTTTTAAGCCTTCTCTTTTGTCCCAGATATAAAGAAACACCTCCTGTACAACCTCTTCGGCTTCTTCCTCCGACTTCAGGTATTTAATTGAAAAGTTATACAAACGTGGAGAATACTTATTAAACAAATCATCAAATGCTTTAACATCACCCTGTTTTAGGTTTTTCACAGCAAGATAATCAATATGCTTAAAAGTTGAAGTCAAAGCCGAGGTCGTTAATTGTTTAAAATGGAAGTTTCAAAGATAGAATAAAAAATATCAAGCAAGTTTTGATCTCAATTGATTCATGTCTTCCGATATTTTTGAATCTACAATCCTCGCATAAATCTGAGTTGTTTTTAACGAAGTATGTCCCAACATTTTCGATACTGTCTCAATCGGCACTCCATTCGAAAGCGTTACTGAAGTAGCGAAAGTGTGTCTTGCACAATGCATCGAAAGGTTTTTGCTTATCTCGCAGACATCAGCCAGTTCTTTTAAATAACTGTTCATTTTCTGATTGGAAAGAACCGGAAGTATTTTATTTGAAGAACACACCACAGGGTGGTCTTGATACATGGCCATTATTTCCTGTGCTACCGGAAGAATTGGGATTCTACACCTTGATTCAGTTTTTGTTCTGTCAAGTATGATCCAATTGTTTCCGTCATTTCCCTTTTGAATATTTTTTGAATTCAATTTTGAGATATCGACATAAGCTAAGCCGGTATAGCAGGCAAAAACAAAAATATCCCTGACCAATTGCATCCTTGGAATTGCCAATTCTTTACTCTGAATTTTCTGAACCTCCTGAAGTGTCAGAAAGTCCCGATGGCCGTCACTTCTTGAAAACTTAAAGGAACTGTAAGGATTCCAAAGTAAATAATTCATGGCAACCGCCTGATTCAATACCTTCTTGATGATCTTATGATAGCAGAAGGCAGTATTTGAAGCCACATGATAGGTACTCTTCAGGTAAATATCAAAAGATTTAATCAGCTTAAAATCGAACCCGGCAACAGGAATATCTTTGCGCCGCTCCTTTTTTTGCAAATATTCTTCAAACCGTTTGCGAACTGTTCGGTACTGTTTTAAAGTCAAAGGAGAATAATCATTCCCCAATGTCGCTTCAACATCTTTAATAATTGAATCGAAGATCTCCAGAAATCCCTGACCATTGCTTATTCCCAGAAATTTATCCCTGATTGAAAGAATATCAAATGGTTCCCCAATTGAATCCAGTTGGTTGTAAATATCCAGAATCTTACTTCGGATTTTGGTTAGCCGATTGTTGATGACCTTTATCTCTTCCGTTTTCCCGTCAGCAAGCTGAGCGGATTTAATCCAGGAAGTTTTATCGAGAAAAAAACCGGTGGAAGCTTCAAAGCGCTGGCCACCCATTGTACACCTCAAATACAGAGGAGATTTGCCGTCAGACCTTGATTTTGATCTTTTTAACTGAAAACAAACTGAAACTCTCATAATTCCTATTTCACAATATTATTAAAATAGGTCTCGCTTTCATCGCTAAACATACCTAAAAAGAAGGGATTTTCAGCGTATTAAAACGAACCAAATTAAACTAATTTGTATTGAATTACAGTAAGTTACAGCAATATCGAGACCTATTGACCATTTTTTGAGTATGGGTCTCGATTTAGTCCCTTTTTTATTGATTTTTAGTGCATTTTTTGACTACTTTACAAAAATAAAAAAGCACTTAAATCGTTGAATTTAAGTGCTTTTAGTTCAATTTGACTTCTTTTTCAGTAGTCCCACCGGGAAGAGTGATCCCGACGGCAGTCCGGCCGTTTGCACGATAGTTAT
>CAZEDP010000239.1:0-2146 GCA_964511035.1 uncultured Gammaproteobacteria bacterium | reverse complement strand
CCTTATTAAAAAAATTGATGCCGTTGACGGAGTTCAGTATGCCCAACAGCTTGCAAGAAAACTTCAGCGGGTCGGAGAAATCACTAACGTTGCAACATTTGTTGTTATTATTTTCCTCGGCGGACTGACGCTGTTCATCATCAGCAATACCATTCATCTTGTCATTCAGGCAAGACGCACTGAAATAGAAATTATGAGGATGATGGGCGTCGGCAACTGGTACATAAGGGCTCCATATTTGCTTCAAGGCTCATTCTACGGTCTTTGCGGCGGATTAATAGCACTGCTGCCGATAAACATCCTCCAAACGTATTTGAACAAGTTCCTTAATTTCTTCCAAGTAACCGCTCCCGTTATGAATAACAACATAGTTGTTTTCTCGGTAGTTTTGATGGGAATTTTCGTCGGCGCCGGCGGAAGTATCCTGTCTATCAGGCGATATTTAAAAGTCTAAATAACTAAAGATTCATGATGAGCAAAAACACCTTAATCTATCCATGATATCAAAGGTGTTCAAACAGTACCTTTACACCCAGCCCGATTAAAATAAGACCGGCAAAAATTTCAAGATATTTTGACGGAAACCTTTTCAGGACAAAACCTGACCAGAAACCGATTAATGAGTTAAAGAACGTAATAACTCCAATTATAACAGCCGGAATAAGAATTGCTATTTTAAGAAAATATAATGTAGCTCCTGCCGCAAGTGCATCTATGCTTGTTGCCAATGCAATCAATAACAAGCACTGCAGCGATATACATGTTCTTTTACATTCCTCTTTCTCTTCCTGAGTCAGCGCATCTGTAATAAACTTGATACCCAAGAAAAGAAAAATTCCAAAGGCTATCCAGTGATCAATCGTTTCTACGTATTTATATACCCCTTTAGCAAGAAACCAGCCTATAACCGGCATTAATGACTGAAATAAGCCGACAAAAAATGCCAGAAATAATGAGTTTTTTAGTTTGTTTTCACTGAAACATAATCCCTGTGAGAAAGAAACCACGCTTGCATCTATTGAAAGAGCAACTGCAAGAAATAAAACTTCTATAAATGACATTATTTTCTTTCTTTTGTCCGGCTGCAACTATCTAATAGTGCTAATTTAACCTAAATATGACAAATAATCCAGAAGATAAAGCTTCAGCTGATGGAAATAGCAGTTACAATTTCGTAATAAAATTTAAATTTTTATAAAAAATTGGCAATTCCGATTATTGAGAGAACTTTATGACTTTGAAAAGAAGAGAATTAAAGGAGTACTGTATATGATTAACAGAATTAGCCATTCCCAGGCTTTTAAAGGAATGCTGGTTATTCCGACCAGAAGTAAAAAGAGCCTTGCCGGCAGTGCTTGGAAGGGAGGATACACATCTGTTCCTGAATTGAATAAGGCTAATTATTCAGATTGTGAGCCCAGTCATCATTCTTTTAGTTTTTTTGTTTTTAGTCCTGAGCAGGCCGATTTGGAAGAGGAAGCCGTGAAAAAAATCGAAAGTTTCGGTGAACCGTATATTCGTTTTTCTGACAGTGAACTGCATGACCCCACAGGGGAAAGTACGAGTTGGCCCAGAGGCTTTTACGGTCCGAAAGCTCAAAAAGCATACGAAGCCAGATTTGGAAAATGCGGAACACTTGAAGAAGATAAGAATTATTAACTTGAAACTGCAATACGGGATATAGAGTTTCAATTTTGCCGGCAACTATTTTCTTTTACCGGTTTTATATCTTTTAGCATAATATTGAGCGGAAATTTAACAAAGTAATCTATAAAGGAGAAAAATATGCATATCAATTCGGTTCAACCAAATTTCAAAGGTGAATATACAATAGAAAGAGAAATAAAGTCACCAAAGGATCTTGCGCTTCTTCATTATGTTGCTGACAAATCTCATTTTGTTTCCAGAGTTCCGTTTGACTCAGACAGAAATAAATATTGGTTTGTGCCGATTGTAAAGGTTAATTATGATTACAAAAAGATGAATGTTGAATGTAACGGTCATTACGACAAAACCTTTGAAGAGGATTTAGCTACGTTAGGAATTAATTTTGAGAAACGGGGATAGATTCTGTTCTGTTCTTGCTTTTTGCGGCTAAACGCAGAATCTGCGGTTTATTTTTTAAACAGGTCGGAATGAGTTCCTG
>CAZEDP010000238.1:0-2151 GCA_964511035.1 uncultured Gammaproteobacteria bacterium | reverse complement strand
CATTTTGCCGTCCGAAAAAGTTGTGTGTATATGCATATTAGCTCTGAATGTTCCTTTATGGACGTTATCAAAGTTTTTGCCGGTATTAAATTCTTCAGGCTGTAAATTGTATAATATTTTCTCTAATTCCTGTTGTCCTACAAACGGAGCTAATTTATACAGCTCGTTTTCTTTTAATTCCACTCCGGCTTGATTTAAACTCGAGGCAATTTCTTTGAGATATTGATAATCCTTTGGATAGTCATTTTTCAGCTTTTCTATTCTTGCCTCAAAAAGTTTTTTGGTTTTTGTGTCTTCCGAATTGTTCTGCCATATGAATAAATCTTTATTTGCTGTCATGTTAATTTTTTGCAAAAAATTATCTTTCGTTTCGGAGAGTTTTGATATAACGTTTGTAATATTTGATTGTATTACTGCTTTTATCATCCCAGACCTTCAAAAAAACTTCGTCTATATTTTATTAAAACCCGCTGAAAAAAATATTTGCCAAAAAATTTCAAATTCATGTCAATTTTTTTTATATTTGGATTTTAAATAAATAACTATAAATTGGAGAGATAGAAGTGAAAGTGAATGGAATCAGTTTTTGCGGCAGCGTGCCACTGAATTACAGCAAACTAGAATTAAAGCCCCAAGATAATTTTACAGACTCAGAAAGTCTTTGGAAAAGTATGAAAAGTGGTGACACAATTCAAATAAACATTGATAATAATCAATCTACTGTGGGTTTAATTACTAATTTTAAAGTAACTAATGCAGTGTTAGATGAATATGAATTCGATTGTATTAATCTCACAGAGTTAACTAATAAAAAGGAATTTAGTACTCTTCATCTTCGAGAACTTTGTTGTGAATGTGCTGGCAACCGCATTTTTATGAAACATGATAATGACGAAAAAGAAATAATGATTAAAGATTTAGTTAGACTTGGGCATCTGGATGTCTATGCTTAATTGGAGAGACAAAAATGAAAGTGAATGAGATCAGTTTTCAAGGCAGTGCACCAATAAATTACAGTAAGCTTGAAATAAAACCCGAACAAGGTATCTTAACTTGGGGCAAATTTATTGAAGCTGGGGATATAGTTCAAATAACATGTCCTGATACTGAACCGTCAGTCGGACTGATAACAAATGTTCATATATCTGACGATGAATTTTTAGATGAAGGTGAATTTGATTGCATAAATCTAACAAGATTAATAAACAATAAAGAACTAAGTACCATTCATGTGGAAAAAAATGAATATGGATGCGGGGGTAATGTTGTTTCTGTTAAATACAGCAGTGAAGATAGGTCGGAAATTCCGAGAGAGATATCAAGAATTGGACATATAAATGTTTTCGCTTGATAAGGAATTTATGGAAACTTCCTTTTCTTGATTTCACTGCTTTAGGCTATAATATAAAAGATTAACGAATAAGTACTTGGGGTGAAAAATGGTTGTTGAAGAAAAATTAACGGTTGATGAATCTTCCAAAGAACGTAAAAAGGCTCTTGAAAATGCAATAGACAAAATAGAAAAGGATTTCGGCAAAGGCTCAATTATGCGCCTCGGCGATAAAGTCACATTAAACGTAGATTCTATTCCAACAGGCGCCCTTTCTTTAGACATCGCATTGGGCGTCGGCGGCGTTCCCAGAGGCAGAATTATTGAAATATACGGTCCTGAAAGCAGCGGTAAAACAACTCTAGCGCAGCATATTGTTGCTGAAGCGCAAAAACAGGGCGGCATATGCGCATTTATTGATGCAGAGCATGCACTTGACCCTGATTATGCAAGAAAATTAGGAGTAAAAGTTGATGAACTGCTTATAAGTCAGCCCGATACAGGAGAACAGGCTCTTGATATAGCTGAAGAACTTGTAAGGTCAGGCGCTATTGATGTTATAGTAATTGACTCAGTTGCAGCTTTAGTTCCCCGGGCAGAAATAGAAGGAGAAATGGGTGACAGCCACATGGGCTTGCAGGCAAGGCTTATGAGTCAGGCTTTGAGAAAATTAACAGCGATTGTAAGCAAAACTAAAACAACAATAATATTTATCAATCAGCTCAGACAAAAAATCGGCATTATGTTCGGAAATCCCGAAACCACAACCGGCGGAAATGCTCTTAAATATTACGCAAGTGTAAGACTTGATATAAGAAGAA
>CAZEDP010000237.1:0-2181 GCA_964511035.1 uncultured Gammaproteobacteria bacterium | reverse complement strand
CAAAAATCAACGTTCTGCTTGAAGAACCCGTCAGCGTCCCTAAATATTAAATTCCGAAAACAGAAAGTTCAGGACGGATAAATATCCGTCCTTTAATTTTTGCTTAATCTGCTTCCGCTGCCTGATTGATGACGTTTGACGGAAACAACATCGCTTAAGCCTGCTATTGAGTTCATTACTTTGTTTAAATGGTCGATATCAAGAATCTCAAGACCTATTTCGATTATTGCTACAGTTTTGTTTTTGCCCTTAATCGAAGCATCCGAAATATTTGTTTTGTTATCCGCAATTTTTGCCAGCACATCTTTAAATATGCCAATTCTGTCAATGACCTCAACATGGATTTTTGTCACATAAGTTTTAGCCTTATCATTTGCCGCCCAATTGACAGACATTAATCTTGCGGGATCAACAATTTTCAAGCTCTTGCAGTCTTCCCGATGAACGCTCACTCCCCTGCTTCTTGTAACAACTCCAAGAATAGGCTCGCCCGGAACCGGTGAACAGCATTTGGAAATGTGATAAAGCATGCCCTCCAGCCCTTCGATTGTTTTTTGCGGTTTTTTAGAAGAAACTTTGGTGATTCTTGTTTTGGGTTCGGCTTCTTCAGATTTTATCCTGCTTAAAATTTTGTTTGTAGTAACCTCACCCCAGCCGATTGCGGCAAAGAGGTCTTCTTCTGTCTGGAAATTCAGTTCTTTAGCATACTTGAGGATTTTTTCGGATTTCATGTGTTCGTCAAATGCCGATTTTCCCATTGCGTCCTCAAGGCTGTTCTTTCCCTGAACAATATGGTCTTCTCTGAGGTTTTTCTTAAACCATTGTCTAATTCTTGTCTTTGCCTGATTCGTCATAACGAAATTCAGCCAGTCATTGCGCGGTCTGGGTTGTTTCCCGGTCAGAATATCAACGATGTCACCGTTTTTCAATTTTGTATCGAGCGGAACTATTTTGCCGTTAACTATTGCTCCGGTTGTTTTATGCCCGACTTCGGTGTGAATTCTGTACGCAAAATCAATAGGCACTGCGCCGTTTGGCAAGTCAATAACATCGCCTTTAGGAGTAAAAACAAAAACCTGATCCGAGAACAAATCCAATTTAACGCTGTCAACGTATTCTTTCGCGTCTTTAATATCTTTTTGGAACTCAATGAGTTTTCTCAGCCACGAGAATTTTTTATCTACATCCGAACCCGCAATCACATTGCCGAATTCCTTATATTTCCAGTGCGCCGCAATACCGTATTCGGCAATATCATGCATTTCGTGGGTCCTAATCTGTACTTCAAGAGGTTTTCCTCTCGGGCCAATGACTGATGTATGCAGAGACCTGTATAAATTTCCTTTGGGCATTGCAATATAATCTTTGAACCTTCCGGGTATGGGCTTAAATGCCGAGTGAATAACACCCAGAACTTCGTAGCACTCTTTTTCGTTGTTCACGATAATTCTGATTGCGGTGACATCATACAAATCCTGATATGTTTTCTGATGCTTGACCATTTTGTTGTAGATGCTGTAATAATTCTTTGCCCTGCCCATAATGACTGCATCTATACCCATATTTTTCAGATTGACCTGAACTTTTTTTATTATTGCCTGAACAGTTTGGTCTCTTTCCGCTTTGCTTTGAGCAACAAGCTGGGCAATTTCAAAATATTTTTCGGGGTTCAAATATCGCAGGGATAAGTCTTCCAGCTCTGCTCTTATTCTTCCCATCCCGAGTCTGTTAGCCAGCGGTGCAAAAATCTCAAGCGTTTCTTTCGCAATTTCTTTTTGCTTCTCAGGCTTCATGTAGTTGAGAGTCCGCATATTATGCAGTCTGTCGGCGAGCTTAAGGAAAATAACCCTTATGTCTTCCGCCATGGCAAGGAACATTTTTCGGAAATTTTCAGCCTGCCGTTCTTCTTTTGAGCTGAAACTTAACTTGCTGAGCTTGGTAACCCCGTTAACGAGGTTCAGGATGTCCTCTCCGAATTTTTCTTTGATGACTTCAGGCGGGGTATCGGTGTCTTCAAGAACATCATGGAGCAAAGCCGCACATATTGAAGCAGTATCGCTTTGCAATGCGGCAAGAATGATTGCCACCTCAACAGGATGGACAATATAAGGCTCTTCGCTTACCCTGTACTGTCCCTCATGGAGACTTACCGCAAATTCATATGTGCTTCGGATTTTTTTA
>CAZEDP010000236.1:0-2188 GCA_964511035.1 uncultured Gammaproteobacteria bacterium | reverse complement strand
TACGAATTAGTGATCAAGCTTTATTTTCAAACTTAAGAAATTATTTATCCAATCTTGCTCTGGGAAAAGAAATTTTGCCCAAAGTTGTTTTTCAGGGCGGTGTGGCATCAAATTCCGGTATGGTAAAAGCCTTTGAAGAGGCTCTCGGACTTGAGGTATTTGTTCCGCCAAATCATCAGACAATGGGAGCAATAGGCGCGGCTCTTCTAGCAATGGAAAATCATCAGTACACGGGCGAAAAAACAAAATTCAAAGGCTGGGAAATAAGAGACCTTAACTTTAGCTCACTGACTCATGAATGTAGTGACTGTTCAAATTCCTGTGAGATAATTACAATAGTTGAAGGTGAAATAATAAATAAAGAAGTAAAAAATATTAAGGATGTTCAAGACAAGGTAATAGCAAGGTGGGGAAGCACTTGCGGCAAGTGGGATACTATCTTGTGAGAAGGATACATAAATATCTATATAAAAAATAAAAAAGATTTTGATAGAATAGTAACATGTATAGCTGAGAAAGCTTTTTAATAAAAAGAGAGAAATTAATGACGTTCCCAACCCTTCAAATATCGAAAAATGTTAAATCAGACAAACCTATAATACAGGGAGGAATGGCTATACGTGTCAGTACTGCCAAACTTGCCGCGGCCGTTGCAAACTGCGGCGGAATTGGCGTTATTGCTGCATCAGGATTGTCTAAAGAAGAACTTTTTTCTCAAATAAAACTTGCAAGAGATCTTACAGTAAATAAAGGCGGTTTAATCGGCGTAAACATTATGTATGCCGCAGCCGAATTTAAAAATCTCGTTAACTGGTCTATTGAAGCTAATATTGACCTTATAATTTTCGGAGCGGGGTTTTCAAGAGATATTTTCAGTTTAGGGCGAAAAGCAAACGTACCTGTTGTTCCTATTGTAAGTTCTGCTAAGTTGGCTGTAGCCGCAAAGAAATTGGGGGCCAGCGCAATTATAGTAGAAAGCGGAGAAGCAGGGGGACATTTAGGTACATGTGAACCTATCAGAACGCTTATCCCTGAAATTAAAAAAGCACTGGACGAAACTCCCAATTATCCCGGTATCAAAAAAGTTTCATTGATTGCCGCCGGAGGTGTTACTTCCGGGAAAGACATTAAAGAGATGCTTTCTCTTGGCGCCGACGGTGTTCAAATGGCAACAAGATTCGTTTTGAGTGAAGAATGCGAAGTCAGTCCGGTATTTAAAAAATTATTTTTAAACACAAAAGATGAAGAAGTCGTATTAATCAAAAGCCCGGTAGGATTGCCTGCCAGAGCAATATTAACTCCTTTTTCAAAAAAAATCATAGACGGAACAGTCGAGAAACCGAAAATTTGTGATGCCTGTCTTAAACAATGCAGCCACAATTTCTGCATTATCAGGGCACTTGAAGCGGCACGCAAGGGTGATTTGGAACACGGACTTTTCTTTACTGGCGGAAATGTAACTAAATACAAAGATATAATCTGCGTTAAGGAAATCTTTAAAAGACTTGAAGAAGAAGCAGAATCAAAACCGGATACAAAAACATCAGAAACTTTAAAAACTTCGGTTAATTAGTTTTAGGTTTCAAATTTATTACGGAGCCGGGTTTTTATATTTTTGTTCTTTTTCTTTTAATTCTTTAGCGAGACGTTCGGATTCTTTTTGATAAGGATCCTGGAAGAATATAAATTTCTTTTCCGGTGAAGATGAATTTTTAACTAAATTTTTCACTGCTGCATTAAAATTCTCATTAACTTGCGGATTATTTTTTTCAGCTTCCTGCCTTATTTTCTTTAATTCCTTCTGGTCTAATCCCTGTTCATTATATCTTGATTCGGTTGAGTTCTTTCTTATAACTACTATTTCAACCCTTCTGTTTTTAATTTTGCCTTCTTCAGTTGAATTTGGTGCTACCGGTCGGCTGTCTGCAAAACCCACGGCGGAAAACTTAGTTTTGTCAAAGCCCAGATTTTGTATTAAATAACGGACTATTGAAGAAGCTCTGGCGGAGGAAAGCTCCCAGTTTGAAGGATAAAGAGGAGATTTAACGGGAATATTGTCAGTATGCCCTTCAACTCTGATAAGATTATTAGGGAATTTGGCTTTAAGAATGCTTCCTATCTTATTTAGCAAAGGGTAAGAGCTTTTTTTGATTTGAGCGCTTCCGGAGGTAAAGATAATGCTGTCTAT
>CAZEDP010000235.1:0-2194 GCA_964511035.1 uncultured Gammaproteobacteria bacterium | reverse complement strand
GCAAAGAAAATATTGATTATTTAAAAGCGGGGGTGGTTTTTTCGGTAAACGGAAAACCGCTTTCTCAGGAGGATAGAATAATTTCTGATGCTAAAACGCCCCTGAAGCCTAAAGAGAAGTCAAAAGCTCAAAGCGTTTTTTCTTCCGTTCCTATTTCAAGTATTTTTGACAATTCATCGGTTGAAATAAAAATATTTCTTTCCCAGCAAAAGCCTGACGAATGGAGGCTTTACAGAAGTCTGTACATAAAGCCGAGCAAGCCTGAGGGTGTGATTTTGCAATCTCAATCGAAGTAATTTTGCCAAAATTGCTTTGTTGACAATATAATTGAAGTGATTTAATTTTTTTAAGTTTTAAACATGATAAACGGCAAAAAAATTGTTGTGGTAATGCCTGCCTACAATGCGGAAAAAACTCTTGAAAAAACTTATGAAGAAATTTCAAGAGAAATTATTGATGAAGTAATACTTGTTGACGATAAGTCTTCCGACGGTACAAAAGATATAGCCGGCAGATTGGGTATAAAAACAATAGTTCATAATGAAAACAGGGGCTACGGCGGCAACCAGAAAACCTGTTACACAGCCGCTCTTAATGAAGATGCCGATATCATTATTATGCTTCACCCCGATTATCAGTATTCGCCTAACCTTATACCCGCAATGGCTTCAATGATAGCCTTTAATGAATATGACTGTGTTCTTGGTTCGCGAATACTTTGCGGCAGCGCTTTAAAAGGCGGGATGCCGCTGTACAAATATACAGCAAACCGTTTTCTGACTTTTTTCCAAAATGCTCTTATGAATCAAAGCATTAGCGAATATCATACAGGATACAGGGCATTTTCAAGAGAGCTTCTGGAAACCCTTCCGCTAAAAGAGTGTGATGATGATTTTATCTTTGATAACGAAATACTCGCTCAAATCTGCTTCTGGAATTACAGAATTGGAGAGGTGAGCTGTCCGACCAAGTATTTCGAGGACGCTTCCTCAATAAATTTCTCCCGTTCAGTCAAATACGGACTTGAAGTTTTAAAAGTCAGCATTTTATATTTTCTTGCAAAAACCCGTATTTTCGTAAACAGAATTTTCAATAAAAACGGCAAAAGACTGGATAAAAACGACAAGTTACTTTATTATTTTTCAACCGAAACTCAAAGCGGAGCTGTTAAATGAGAATTATCGGCATAGATCCTGGCATGGCAATAGTCGGTTACTGCGTTCTTGATGTTGAAGGCAATGATTCTGACGGCTGTTTTTCAGTTATTG
The DNA here is from genome assembly GCA_964511035.1 of uncultured Gammaproteobacteria bacterium. Classification (GTDB taxonomy): domain Bacteria; phylum Cyanobacteriota; class Vampirovibrionia; order Gastranaerophilales; family CAZEDP01; genus CAZEDP01. Next base: position 926 of record CAZEDP010000235.1, on the reverse strand, counting down.
CTTCGGGTTCAATTCAAACTGACAAGAAAAACGGCGATGCTGCCAGATTATACGAAATACACAGGGATTTAACCGAACTTATAAAAACTTACAAACCCGATGTTGCGGCGGTCGAACAGCTTTTTTACTTTAAAAATGCCAAAACCATTATTCCCGTTGCTCAGGCAAGGGGAGTAATAGTTATGACTTTTAATATGTTTGACATAGAGGTCTTTAATTATACCCCTCTTGTTGTAAAACAGACCATAACCGGCTACGGCAGAGCCGAGAAGTCAGAAATAAAAGAGATGATTAAGATAATTTTAAATGAACAAAACCTGAGCAAACTCGATGATACTGCCGATGCAACAGCAATAGCCATATGCCATGCAAGACAAACGGTTTTCTCATAAGGGGATTTATCTCAATTATTGATGTTTTTCGACAGGTTTTTGTCTCAAAGTCGGGAATGCGATGACATCTCTGATATTAGCAGAATCGGTCAACAGCATAACCAGCCTGTCTATACCTATTCCCAGTCCGCCTGTCGGTGGGAGACCGTATTCAAGGGCGGTGATGTAATCCTCATCAATTTCATGAGCTTCATCATCGCCGTCAAGTTTTGCCTGAGCCTGTTTCTCGAAACGTCTTCTCTGGTCAATCGGGTCTGTCAATTCTGAGAAGGCATTTGCAATTTCCCAACCGTTAACGCGGGTTTCAAATCTTTCCACCAGCCTGTTGTTTTCTCTGTGTGATTTTGCAAGCGGCGAAATATCGCGCGGATAATCAATAATGTGTATCGGCTGAATTAATTGCGGTTCGACTTTTTCTTCAAAGACTGCGTCAATTATTTTTCCCCAGCTTGCATTTTTATCAACTTCTATTCCAAGCTTTTCAGCTTCTTCATATGCTTCTTCTTTGGTCAGAAGCTGGCTGAAATCCACGCC
>CAZEDP010000234.1:0-2200 GCA_964511035.1 uncultured Gammaproteobacteria bacterium | reverse complement strand
CCGGTAATGTTCTTCCCGGTCACGGCGGCATATTAGACAGAGCAGACAGCTATATTTTCACCGGAGCAGTGGCTTATTATTATTTCAGTATTTTTGTAATAGGCAATTATTCGCTTTTGGGGATATTGTTCTAAGAATTTGTTATTATGGACGAAATTGCTGAAAAATCTAATATCAATGAACTCTTAGCAAGTATAGGGATAGAGTGCCAAGAGTGCGGAATAATTTTGCAAAGTCTAACGCACAGCTCATTTACTTTTGAGCAAAAATTGCCGTCCCTTCTAAGCAACGAAAGGCTCGAGTTTTTGGGCGATTCCGTATTGAAACTCATCTCGAGCGAATATCTCTACAACAGGTTTGAAGACTACTCCGAAGGCGATTTAACCAAAATCAGGGCAAATCTCGTAAGCGACAAAACTCTGGTCAAATTCGCAAAAAAAATTAAGCTCGGCAAATATCTGATTTTAGGATTTCACGAAGAAAAATTAGGCGGAAGGGAAAGAAATTCCACTCTGGCATGCGCTTTTGAAGCCCTGCTCGGAGCGTTGTATTTGAACGGAAATTTTTCCGATTTGCAGGAATTTTTATATAAAATTTTTGACGAAGAAGTCGGCAAAATTGACAAAAGCGTTACTAAAAGCAATTATAAAGCAGTGCTTCAGGAATTTGTCCAGGCAGATTCAACGGAGCTTCCGTTTTATAAAGTCTCTAAAGAAACAGGTCCCGCTCATAACAAAGTTTTCCAAGTTGAGGTTTTTGTCAGGGAAACTTTACAGGGACAAGGAACAGGTAAATCAAAAAAAGAAGCCGAGCAAAATGCGGCGAAAAATGCATTATTAAATTTAGGAATAATCGAGGATACTGCTGATGTCTGATACTTTGGTAGCCCCTTCTATATTGTCGGCTGATTTTTCTAATCTTGCCGACGAAATCGAAAAAGCTGAAAAAGCCGGAGCGGATTGGATTCATGTTGACGTGATGGACGGGCATTTCGTGCCTAACATTACAATCGGAGCTCCTGTGGTTAAATCCCTCAGAAAAACTACGGATTTGCCGCTTGATGTGCATTTAATGATAGAAAATCCCGAAAAATTCATTGCGGATTTTGTCGCCGCCGGGTCGGATTTAATAACCGTCCATTATGAAGCGTGTGAAGAAAAACTCCTTGATTTATTAACTTTAATACAGTCATTCGGGATTAAAGCAGGGATTTCAATCAAGCCTGCCACTCAGGTTGACGTTCTTGAAGATTATTTGCCCTATATTGACCTCGTTTTGATTATGTCGGTCGAACCCGGATTCGGCGGGCAGGAATTTATTTATGACAGCCTGATAAAAATTACCGAACTTAAAGCTATGCTTGCAGAAAATCATTTCGATAATATAAAAATATCCGTTGACGGCGGAATAAATGAGAAAACAGCGGAATACGCCGTTTCTTCCGGAGCCGATGTGCTTGTTTCGGGAAATTATTTGTTTAAATCTCAGGATATGAAGAAAATCATAGAGAAATTTAAGTCTTTTTAACAAAATCCTGACGGGCAAAAAAATTGGCAATTTCCTTTGAGGGAATAACATGAGCTATGACTCTTCCGTGCGGACAAGTCCGGTTGTTCGGGGCTTTTTGCCAGTCATTGATAAGAGTTTCCATCTCTGACAAAGAAAGTTTATGATTGGCTTTAATCGCGGCTTTGCAGGACATTGAAATCAGAATTTTGTTTTCAATATCTTCGAGAGAGCCTTTTAAATCTTCCAGAATATCATTGATTAACCTTTCTCTGTCCTGAGCTGATAAAATAACGGGAGCTTTTTTGATAAAAACCGTTCTCGGTTTTTCAAAGGCGAACTCCCAACCGTATTTAGAGAGCAAATCGGAATTTTCTTCTATAAGTACCAGTTCCGAAGGCTCTATATTTATGCCCGAGCAGTCAAGGAAAAGCTGGGAAGTAAAGTCCCGTTGATTTTTTAGATTTTCAAAAATTACCCTTTCATGAGCAATATGCTGGTCTACAACCATTAAGCCTTCCTGCGTTTCGGCAAGAATAAAGCTCTCAAAAAGCTGACCTATGATTCGGCACTTATTAGAATCCGTTGTTAAATCAGCCAGCTCAAGTTGACTTTGAGCTATCGGTTCATAAAATTCGAGACTTTTTTCATAGAACTTTCTGGCAGAATTGTGATGTTAAGAGCTACTCTAAAT
>CAZEDP010000233.1:0-2238 GCA_964511035.1 uncultured Gammaproteobacteria bacterium | reverse complement strand
CATTACGGGTGCTTCGCTACTCAGCCTTACGGGGGTTCTGTTTGACGATATTTGTTTGCACAACTCGGCACGGGGGGTTGGATTGATGTCTTGCTTCTTCGTCTTATGCTTTTCGACCTGCTTCGCAGGTGGAGGGGGTTTGTTTATATGCCCACCCCGATAATGATAAGGGGCTATGCCTCTTATCAATCACAAAAGATATTTGAAGGGTGTGTTTTAGGGTGCGGATTATCTTTTTGACGGGGTGCGTGAAGCCTTTTTAGGGGTGCGGTGCAACCTGAATTTGGGTGCATTATGGTCAAAATGGGTTGCAAACAGGTTGCAAAATTGCAAAAAAAGGTCAAAAAAGTATGCAAAAAACACGCAAAAAGACGGCATTTAGCGTGTTTTTTGCGTGTTTTTTAGAGCAGAAAAAAGAATTAATTAGGTATAATTAGGTATTTTTGGAGTGAAAATATTGTGAGGTGGGTCATGGAGAGTTGTTGGGGTGTGCAGGCATGGTTTATTGCTTTAAATTGCATTTATTCGAAAAAGGCACTTGAAATGCGTACCAAAAATGGTACAATATATTTATGGAAAGAAACGAAGAAAATAAACTAGAAGTTATCTTTTTCAAGCTTTTATCAGGCAAAGAGCCCGTCAGAGATTGGTTGAAAGAACTCGGCAAAGAAGACCGTCTGATTATCGGGACTGATATTAAGACGGTACAATATGGTTTCCCTTTAGGTATGCCGCTGGTAAGACCGATGAAAGACGGTTTATATGAAGTCAGAAGCAGTTTAAGCGACAAAAGAATATCAAGGATTTTCTTTTGTGTAGAAGACGATAAAGTCATTTTGCTTCACGGCTTTATAAAGAAAAGTCAAAAAACCCCCGATAATGAACTGGAAATGGCACGAAAAAGATATAAGATGCTGAAAGGCGGTTAATTATGATAAATAAAAAACATTTAGGCTCGAACTTTGATGATTTTTTGTCAGAAGAGAATATTCTGGAAGAAGCTGAAGCTGTCGCAATTAAAAGAGTTATTGCTTTTGAGCTTGAACAGGAAATGAAAAAGCAGAATTTGACAAAGTCCGAACTGGCGGAAAAAATGCAAACAAGCAGAACCGCAATAAACAGGCTTCTTGATCCTGATAATACTTCTATCAGTTTGAAAACTATGGAGAAAATCGCAAGGGCTTTGGGGAAAAAGCTGAAGGTGTCGTTTGCGTAGGGGGGTTATATTCCACAATGCCAATAAAAAGAGTAAATAAATAATAATAGGTTAAAATAAAATAATGATAAAGAAATATTCAAAACAAAGTCTATTGTCCAATTCGCAAGATTTCGAAGTATATATGAAAGAAATTGATCAAAGACTTATAGCAAATGATGTAAAAATACAAGATCGTCAATGTGTAGCAATATTTGAAATTCATAAGGATTTAAATTGCAATTTTACTTCGAAAGACGAGTTACACAATAAAATATCTGACTGGTACAAAACAAGATATGGAAATAGGCTTCTTATGAGCTTTGAGATTGGAAAAATGGTAGTATTAATATGTAATAATCCTTTCTTTGTCAGATTTCCAGTTATATATGGAGCTCCTCCAGTAAATCCTTTAAATTTTATACAGGAAATAACACCTAATTTACTTAATTCTCTTATAAAAGATGAGCTGGATTACTTAGTAAATTTTATTATAAAAAACTATAGGTCCTTTATTTTAATAAACGAACATAGATTTATTAGCTTATCGGATATTGATATTGCTGTTAGTCAAATTATGAACCAGAATCCTGATTATGGACTATCTAAATGGGCATCTCTTCAAGTTGCGGAAAAAGCATTAAAAACATATATTTCAAGAAAAAACTGTAATTATCCAAATACTCACAGTTTATCTAAACTGCAAAGTCAAGCTGAAACTTTAGGTTTGCATAATATTACAGATTCTTTAATTAATCAAATCCAGTGTAGCCCTGGCGTTAGGTATGGAGAAGAAAAAGTGAGTTTGACTGAAGCTGTTCAAGCTCACCAATCATCGATTGAATTGTGTGAACTGATTGCGCAAAATTTCGATAATGAAGTAAACTAAAGTCTAAAATATTACAAATTTAGTTTTGATTTATTTTCCCCCCGGCCGCATAGCGGAGCAATCGTCCTAGTTCAGTTTGCGGCTAAGAAGGCTTTAGCGCATGTTTGAGCGCGGTAGCGGGAGTTATACAAAAGGAAACGATGAGTTTTCTTTT
>CAZEDP010000232.1:0-2275 GCA_964511035.1 uncultured Gammaproteobacteria bacterium | reverse complement strand
TATCTTTTTTATTGGGTGTATTTAGCCTTTTTATGGGTGCGGTGCAACCTGAAAATGGGTGCATTTTGGTCGAAAAAGGTAAAAAACAGGTTGCAAAATTGCAAAAAAACGTGCAAAAAGTATGCAAAAAACACACAAAAAGACGTCATTTTGCGCGTTTTTTGCACGTTTTTTACCCCAAAATTACTGTAACGTGTGTTATAGACACTTGTTAGGTAGTAGGTTGGGTTTGAAAAATTCGATTTTTCCAAAAAATCGGAATTTTTCCGTACCTTCTTTCTCTAAAACAATTCTCAAGAACTATTTAAACTGTTTTGAATAATATGGCATGATACTAGCGACAAGAAATTCAAAATGGTTACAGCAGCCTGATTTAGGAGGTTTTATCATGCAAAAAAAATCTAACAAAAGCACACTGACAAAATTTTCTCTTCTCGCACTTTCAAGTATGTTGGCTTTTGGTTTGGCAACATCGGGCGCATTTGCACGCGACGGTCATCAGGGCGGTGCATACAGAAATGATTGTCAAAAATTTCAAGACCGCGGTCAGTATCATCAGAACTATGACAACGGTTGGCATCAGGGCGGAAAATGGCAGCATCATGAGAAAAAACATCACAGAGTAACAAACAACTATTACAATAAACCGAACTGTTATTTAAGAAATTGCCGCCAAGCTAATCACCATCACCCCGGAAAAGCACTTCTCGGATTTCAGTTTAATTTCGGCTTCTGATTAACTCCCCTTCATTTTAAAGAGAGGCTTATCGCCTCTCTTTTTTGCCGTTCAAGGTCAGCAGATAAATGCGCGCATTATTTATGATATGCAGCAGTTTTGAACAAGAGCGGAAATGCCCCCGTTTTGAACAAAGTTTTCCGTAGAAACCGCAAACATGGCATCCGAATTGTCCGAATATCCTGCCATCTGTTGGATCATTAAATTAATTTGTGAATTTGTAACCTGTGAACTAAACGAATTTGTTATTGTAGCTGTGTTTTGAACCTGTTTAACCGAATTTTCGGTTATTATCGCTTCACCTACACTGTAAACTTTGCCGTTGTAAGTATATTTGTTTAACTCAAAAATTGATTTCATCAAATCATATGACACAAACCTTGATGCATCGGATGTTTTCCAGCGTCCGCTGTCACAAATATAAAAACCGTGAATAAGGCTGCTGTTATTGATATCATAGGCAACACCCGTAACCGTAACGGCGTGATTGGCATAATCAGCTTTAACAGAGGTATTCCAAAGTCTGTCGGCATCAACTTCAACAATTGCACATTTGTTGTTTTTCACGGCATTTGCAAGATATTCTACTGTTGTATAAACATCAGACGCAGTAACTCCGAAAGCGTTTAAAATACTTTTCTGCCAGGAGCCGTATGTTCCGCCCTGCATATATTTGTTTGCCGTTTGTTTTTCGGTTATGCACAATCCCTTTGATGCCGCATAATTCACGACCGTTGATTCTATGCTGTCGGTAAGACTGCCCCAGACGGGTTTATAGTTTGTCTTTTTGGCGAGGACTCCCGCTTCTATCAGGACGTTTTCACAGGAGACAAGACCGCAGCAGCCTAAGTATCCTTTGGAGTTATCACCCTGAGCATAATCGAGATAGTTCTTCCAATACGCGCTTTGACCGTAAGCAAGAACTTTGTGACCGTCGCCGTCGGTTGTAATTTCGGCTCCCGACGGCAATAATGACGGGACTTCTTTTCTGACAAACTTTCCCTTGGAATCAAAATAGTCTTTTGAGGTTAAAACGCCTTGGTCGCTGAAGTATTCTTTTGCGGTAACTTTTCCCTTGGAATCAAAATAATCTTTTTCTGTAACCAGACCTTTTTCATTAAGAAAATCTTTTTCCGTTATTTTTCCCTTGTCGTTGAAAAAGGCTTTTTGAGAAAGTACCCCTTCATTATTGTAATAATGTTTTTGTGTAAGCAGACCGTTGTCATTAAAATAATCTTTCTCTGTTATAAGACCTTTGGAATTGTATAAGTCTTTTTCGATTATTTTTCCTTTATTATTGAAAAACTGTTTTTGGGTAGCTATGCCTTTATCATTCAGGTAATGTTTTTGCGTAAGCAGTCCGTTGTCATTAAAATAATCTTTTTCGGTTATAAGACCTTTGGAATTATAAAAATCTTTTTCGATTACTTTTCCGCTTGCTCCGTATATGTATCTTTCGGTGATTTTATTTTTTTTATCAAGATAATCCGCCTGAAAAGTTTTGCCGGCATTATCAATATAATATTTGACCGAGCCTTT
>CAZEDP010000231.1:0-2275 GCA_964511035.1 uncultured Gammaproteobacteria bacterium | reverse complement strand
TTGAATTTTCAATCTGATTATTCCAGAAATTATCATTTTCGCTTGTTAAAAGGTAAAATATTTCTTCTAATTCGCTTAAGGAAGACTTATTTGCGTCATAAGTATATTCGGAATTATTTTTGAGCAACTCAATTTTGCTTTTTGATTTTAACAGAAGTACGGCATACCTGCTTTTAAAGCTCTCATCTTCCTCAAGTTTCAATTTTTCTAATATTCTTTCCAATATTTCATAGATTTTCAAGCTTGAAATATTTTCGATGGGTAAAATTTCAGGTATGCCAAGGATGATGTTTTCGTAAGCCTCCAGAAACAGTTCCTTGTTGTTATCGTCCGCATCATCAAGTAAGATCACCGCATTTTCAAATGATAAAGCCAATGCTGCAATATGTTCTGCCATAGACGAATTTGACATAGCCTTTAAAATTGGTATTAAAGCTAATTCATCAGCGTAATAAAACAAAAATTCCGCTGATGAAACTTTTTCCCAGTCATCTTCAGAATTCAATTTTTCTAAATAAAAATCATAACTGCTTCTGTCACCTAATTTTGCCAAAGACTGGGCGCAATTAGCCTTTAAACAAGCATTCTCGCTGCATGCGCCTTTGCGCAAGCCATCTAAAGCATCCTGAAAATCCGTAAAATAAAAATATTTCGCAGCGTATGATTTTTCGTCGTCCGAACCGTTCATCAATAACTCAAGCATTTTGCCGTTCAGTTCAAAATCGGCAAAATTGCTTAGTCCTTCGGCGATAAAGCTGTCGTAGTCAGGCGAATGAATTTTCATTAAAGAAAAAATATTCTGAACATTATCTCCGGTTATATTCTCTTTAAGAATTAATCCGATTTTCTCTTTTATAAAATCAAATATGTATTCGGAGTTCTCAATCAGGTTTTGCCAGGCTTCAATATCCGGCAAGTTTAATATATCAGCTGCCGCCTGTTTTGACCTGTTTCTGTCTTTTCCTATAAGATCTCTTACTTTTTTATTGTTTATCTGCATGTTGCTTAATATTTAGGTTCATTTATTATAATTCAGCTTTACAGTCAATATTATACATTCTTTGCAAACTCAATCATGTAGATGATTTTCGGAACTTTATCTTTAAAAACGGTTGTTTTTTTAAAGAAATATAAATTTCATACGATAATAAGTGTGAGAGAGTTTTACAATAAGAGGGGAAGAAAATGGCATTAGACAAGGATGTTAAATATTCTTTGAGCTTACATGATTTGAAAGCTCAGTTTTTGCAAGGAGATGCTTTGCAAAAATACATTTTGAGGGAAGATGTTATCAAAAAAGGTATTTTGCTCTTAAGCAAAGGAAAAAAACTGACTTTCGGTATAGCTGATAAACTTTCAAGGTTTGGCATTACCGAAATAAAAGTCTATTACAACGAAAAAGACTATGAAGAAGAAGAATACGCAGTTGTAGAGCAATTAAAGAAAAATTTTGTAAAAAACATGAAAGTGGCAATTGTTAATAACGATTTTAAAAGCATCGGATTACTGGCAAAAATTCTAATCAGGCTAGGTTTCAGCGAAAAGAACATCTCCGCCTTTCCCGCAAGCTACTTTGAAAGAAACAGTCTGATCGCAAACGGCGAGCCTGATTACCTGTTTTTTGACACAAGTCTATATGTATATGTACAAAAAATGTTCAATACAGCTAAATGCAGAAGAATATTTATTTCCGGCAGCGAAAAAATACACCTGAATAATATCAATACCGTAAAAATATCCCCTAACGTAAAGCTGAAAGAATTTGAAGAAAAACTTCTTCATTATACAGACAAAGACTTTCACAGACTGCTTCAGAACCAAAAAGCTGATGAAATAGAAGTGAAAACAACGGAAATCAGGCTTGAACCCTTGTTCATAGTATAAAAAATTTTTATACTCACTTGTTCAAGGCATGAGCAGACTTTGTCGAAGTAATTTCAAGCATTCTTTTGACCGCTCCGTATGCTAAATCGGATATTCTTTTATCAACAGTAATTTCGGGTGTAAGCGTTTGAAGAGAATAAAGAATATCTTCAAGAGTATTGCGTTTCATGTTTTTGCAAACCGCTTTTTCGGAAGCAAGAATAAATTTTTTCTCCGGCAGATCTCTCGAGAGTCTTTCAAGAACGCCTATTTCCGTTCCGATTATAAAAGTCGAAAGAGGACTTTCTTTTACCCGTTTCATAATTTCAGAAGTGCTCCCCACAAAGTCGGCTTTCTTAATGACGGACATATGACATTCGGGATGAACGAGAACTTCCGCATCGGGGTGTAA
>CAZEDP010000230.1:2010-2280 GCA_964511035.1 uncultured Gammaproteobacteria bacterium | reverse complement strand
GAATCATTTCTACGTCAGGTAATTTTCTTGTTCAAAAGGAATCATTCATAAGAAAAATTTTTGAAAACGGAGGGAAAGGTCTCCCAAGCGCAAATATTGTTTTCAACAACATATATGACGAGTTAGGCAACCTGCAAAACATAAATATTCAGGGTGGAGGCTTCGGACATGGTGTCGGAATGAGTCAATGGGGAGCAGGTTTTATGAGTAAAAAAGGCTATTCATTCGACCAAATACTGAAACATTACTACGACGGTATTTCAATAGGAA
>CAZEDP010000230.1:1722-2000 GCA_964511035.1 uncultured Gammaproteobacteria bacterium | reverse complement strand
TCTTTAAAAGAACCGGTAAAACAGGAATTTGAAGTAAAAAACAAAACGGCGGAGCTTATTTTGGAAAATATTTCCTGCCCCGAAAAAATAAAAATTTTTGTTAACTCCAGCCCTATTGAAATTCCCTTATGCTATCAGAATGTTTCTCTCTCAATAACTCTGGATAAATATCTTGTGAACGGCAGAAATGAAATTGTTATCTATCCTTCATCAGAAAATAAAACTTTGAAAGCAAGGATAGAAGTAATTCCGGCTGATAAACAGAACCAAATAATAAG
>CAZEDP010000230.1:0-1712 GCA_964511035.1 uncultured Gammaproteobacteria bacterium | reverse complement strand
TTATTTATTTAGTCAACTATAATTGACGATGAATATTGTTTGTTTTATAAATAATCAATTCACACCTGTATTGAATAATAATGCTGGACTTAAAACGCATGGAGCGGTTCGATGTATACTTTTACTTCTGAATTGTTAACCGGAGTTAAAAAAATTGATGAACAGCACAAAGAAATGTTTCATCGGGCAAACCTTGTGCATAAAGCATCAAACATTGAAAATGCGAAAAAAGAAATTGACGCCTTCATCGAGTTTATAGAAAAATATGCCCTTTCTCATTTTAAATACGAAGAAGATTTGCAGATTAAATATAATTATCCCAACTACAAAAAACATAAAGCTGAACACGACGGTTTTGTAGAATTTTATAGACCTTTGAAAAAACAATACGAAAAAGAAGGCATTTCGTATGATTTTATTTCAAACTTCGATAAGGAAGTTATGAAATGGATTGTGTTTCACGTTAAAAATGAAGACCTTGAAATGGCTAAATATATTAAAAAATGCCGTAAAACCGGTAAATGAAGTTTTTAGTAAGTTGTCTAAAGCTGAATTTGTTTCTAAGGGATATAATTAATTAGTAATAATCTGATCAAAACTATGAATAATATGCCGTCTCCCGTCTTATGGGAAAAGAAAGACAATAACTGTGTTCAGTGCCATATATGCTATAACGAATGCATTATACCGAAAGGCGCTGTTTCAAGATGTTTTTCCAGGAAAAACGAAAACGGCGAAATGGTGCTTAATAATTTCGGCTTTATATCATCGCTAGCCGTTGATCCCATTGAAAAAAAACCGCTCTATCACTTTCACCCGGGAACAAAAGTTTTGTCAGTCGGCGGTTGGGGCTGCAATTTTTCCTGTCTGCACTGCCAGAATTGGAACATCTCTCAGCCTGACTTTAAAGAAGCCGATTTTGAACTCTTTGACAAATATCTCTCCCCTCAGGAACTTGTCAATCTGATAGAACCCAACAACTGCAAAGGGCTCGCCTGGACTTATAACGAGCCTTCAATCTGGCTTGAATATACTCTGGAATCCGCCAAGCTCGCAAAAGAAAAAGGCTTTTACACCGTTTATGTCACGAACGGTTTTATGACAATCCCCGCACTTGAAATGATTGCCCCGTACCTTGACGCGTACAGGGTTGATTTGAAAAGCTTTGAGGGAGACTTCTATCGGGAAATATGCAAAGTTAAGAATTGGCAGGGCATCTTTGATACCGCAAAGCGCTCCAAAGAACTGGGGCTCCACATTGAAGCCGTTACAAATATCATCCCCACAAAAAATGACAGCGAGGAGAACCTGAAAAACCTTGCGCAGTGGATAGCAGAGAATTTGGGCGTCAACACTCCCTGGCATGTTACAAGGTTTTTCCCGTGCAACAAGCTGCTTGATTTACCGCCCACACCCGCCGAAACTATTGAAAAAGCCGAGAGAATCGGCAGAGAAGCGGGGTTGAACTTTGTTTACAGAGGGAACATTGCCGGCAGCGCCGACACTGTTTGCCCTAAATGCAAGAATATTGCCGTTAAAAGGGACTATACCGCAAAAACGTATCTGGATAGGGACGGGAACTGCGCAAACTGCGGAAGTGATTTGAATATCAGAGTTTGAGGGTTTTTTGATTTTATTAATATGAGTAGAAATTTTCGTGTTTTTTGCAACCTATTTGCAACCTTTTTGCAACCTTTTGTGTTTTGGCGGGA
>CAZEDP010000229.1:0-2298 GCA_964511035.1 uncultured Gammaproteobacteria bacterium | reverse complement strand
AAGAGACAGCTGGGAGCAGACAGCTTTCAGTCTGTCGGATTCTTTATGTCTTAAGTCCTCGGCTCCTTTTATGACGGTGGTCCCTTCAGCTTGCGTTGCCGCAACGGCAATAATCGGAATTTCGTCAATCAAAAGCGGTATCATTTCAGCGTTAATTTCAGTACCTTTAAGGTTCGAGTAACAAACCTCAATATCTCCAACTTCCTCGCCGGACTGAATCCTGAAATCAGAAATTTTAATTTCGGCTCCCATTTTTTTCATTACGTCGATAATACCCGTTCTGGTGGGATTCAACCCGATGTCTTTGATTTTAAGACAAGAATCCTTAACAATAGCTCCTGCGACAATAAAAAACGCCGCCGAAGAAATGTCCCCCGGCACAATAACAGGTTTAGCGGAAAGTCCTGATTTTTTAACCGTGACCGTTGTGTCGTTTTCCTCAAGATTACAGCCAAAATATTTTAAAAGCCTTTCGCTGTGGTCTCTTGATTTGTAGGGCTCTTTGAAAGAGGTCTCACCTTCCGCAAAAAGGCCTGCGAGTAAAATTGCCGATTTGACCTGAGCGCTTGCAATGGGCGATTCATAAAAAATTCCCTTTAGCCCGCCGCCTTTAATTGTTAAAGGAGCTTTTGTATCACCGCATCTTGCGCAAATAGAAGCCCCCATTTGCTTGAGAGGATTAATAACTCTTGCCATCGGTCTGTTTCTCAGACTTGCGTCACCGGTCATTACACTGTAAAATTCCTGCCCCGACAAAACCCCCGACATTAAACGCATAGTAGTGCCGGAATTTCCCGCATCCAAAATATCTTCAGGTTCAAGCAGTCTGTTTTTTGCCGAAATTATCAAGTTAGTTTCAGATTTATACTGAACCTCAACTCCCAATTTTTTTAAAACTTCGAGAGTGCTTTTGCAGTCCGCTCCTTTTGAAAAATTTGTGACTTCAACTACTCCCTCACATAAAGCCCCTATAATTGCGCTTCTATGAGAGATTGATTTGTCCGCGGATACTTCCACTGAACCGATTAGAGGCTCGTTGAGAGGTTTAACTTTTACCGCATTTTCATATTTGCCGTTCATAATTTTCTACCGGATGTAAACAATCATTATGCTAGCATGACAACTAAACACAATACAGTATAAATTCTGACATGAGGTAACTAAAACAGGTCAAATAAAAATACTCACCATTTGAAGACTTCCATGCTAACATGATTGAAATCGGCTATATGGCATGTTTTTATCTTGACAGTAGTCATTGTTAAGTCTATATTTAAGTTTACATGTAAATTAAAGGTGTCAAACATGGGTGTAAAGAAGAATGACAGGTTAGTAATTTTAGCTTGCGCAGACTGCAAGCGCAGAAATTACACCACAACCAAAAATAAAAAAAATGATCCCGGCAGGATAGAGCTTAATAAATTCTGTCCTTTCTGCAACGGTCACAAACAGCATAAAGAAACTAAGTAAGCGCGAAAGGAGAAGCGGCGTGCTTCTGTCCTTTCAGGAAGCGGTTTTTAAAACTGTAGAGTGCGCCTTTAGTTCAGTGGTAGAACGTCGGTCTCCAAAACCGGATGTCGTGGGTTCAAATCCTACAGGGCGCGTTCTTTAATAAATAGCAAGCAGCAACAAAACAAATTGAGAAAATGACAGCAACGAAGAAAAAAGAGATTACATCACAAGCAAAAAGCCTTAAAGAAGGTCTTACAGGCTATCTTAAAGGCGTCAAATCCGAATGGGGAAAGATAACATGGCCCGAAAGGAAGCAGGTTATCTACGAAACCTTTGTCGTATTGGGTGTAGTTATCTTTTTTACCGTTTTTGTTTATATTCTTGATATTATTTTTAAAGGGTTATTTCATTTAATTCCGAGCAGGTAAAAAATGCAAGAAAACAACAAAATAGAAACAAATACAGAAAAAAGCACCGAAATCAAGATTCAGCCTAAAAAAGAAAAAAGGTGGTACATAGTCCATACTTATTCAGGGCATGAAAACAAGGTTAAAGCTAACCTTGAAAAACGTATCGAGTTTATGAACATGGGGCATAAAATCTTCAGAATTGAAGTCCCCCAAAAATCCATAACCAAAGTCACAGGCGGCAAACGTCAGGAAAAACAGGAAAAGATCTTCCCCGGCTACGTTCTTGTCGAAATGATTATGGACGAAGACAGCTGGTACGTTGTCAGACACACCAGCGGTGTTACGAAATTCGTCGGCGCAGAGAAAAGACCAATACCTGCCAAGGATTCTGAAATCAAAAAAATTATCGACAAAGCTCAGGTACAAACTCAAAAAG
>CAZEDP010000228.1:0-2306 GCA_964511035.1 uncultured Gammaproteobacteria bacterium | reverse complement strand
AGCTCCTACACGCCCTTTATAACCGGTATGATTGCATTTATCGCATCCTTTTCCTTTGTAAAAAGTTTTATTTCCGCCTTTATCTATGCCTAAAAATTTCAAAACATTGTTGTCTGCGGTATATTCTTCTTTGCAGTTTGAACAAAGCCTGCGAAGAAGACGCTGGGCAATAATCCCGATAGTTGAGCTGGAAATGAGAAAAGGCTCAATCCCCATTTCCTGAAGTCTTGTAACAGAACCCGGGGCATCGTTTGTGTGCAGTGTCGTAAATACCAAGTGCCCGGTCAATGCGGCTTCAACAGCAATCTTAGCGGTTTCTTTATCTCTTGTTTCACCAACGAGCATAATATCAGGGTCTTGTCTCAAAAACGCCCTGAGAATTTTCGCAAAATCCATGCCGATTGTCTTATTGACTTCAGCTTGAGTAATACCGTCGAGGTCGTACTCAATCGGATCTTCAGCGGTGGATATATTAACATCGGGAGTATTTCTTTCTTTCAATGCGCTGTAAAGAGTTGTTGTTTTTCCGCTTCCGGTTGGTCCGGTTACAAATATAATTCCGTACGGGCGGCTTATCATTTCTCTGACTGTTTTCAAAGTCTCCTCATCCGTGATAAGACAGTCCAAACCCAGAGAAATATTGGATTTGTCTAAGATTCTCATTACGATTTTTTCACCGAATTTACTCGGAAGAGTGGATACACGAAAATCAATGAATTTGTTTGAGAGTCGTACTCTTATTCTTCCGTCCTGCGGCAGTCTTCTCTCAGAGATATCAAGTTCGGACATAATTTTATAGCGTGATATTAGGGCATTTTGAACCTTCTTGGGGAATGTTTTGTAAATGCTCAACACCCCGTCCATTCTGTATCTGACTATTATTTCTTTTTCACGGGGTTCAATGTGAATATCGCTGACTCCGCGTTTAATTGCAACGCCTAAAATACTGTTAGCGAGCTGGATTATCGGGGCTTCCTGCGCCGAATCGGTTAAGTCGGCTATATCAAGGCTGTCTGCTTCGTCTGTATCTATTACATCGATTCCCAGAGAAAGAATCAGTTCGTCAGTGTCCTGTTCAATAACTTCTACTGTTTTTTCTTCTTCTGGATAAACTTTTCTAATGAATGAATAAAAATCGTCTTCTAGGATAACCGCTTTCTTTATAACAAGGTCTTTAAAGTCCTTTAATCTGTATTTGATATCCTGTTCAATTACCATGTTGTCAGGCTGAACAAAACCTATTGTAATGACGTTTCCGCTTTTTTTAACAGGAATAAATTTATTGGCAATAATTGTTTCCTTGCTGAAAATATTCAGAAGCTCAGTGTCAGGGGAAGTTGTTTCGAGGTCACAGAAACTCACTCCGTAACTCAATTCAAGGGCTGTCCTTAATTCTCCGCGGAGGTTTTCTTTATTTACGAATTCTTTATCACAGATAATATCAAGGAGTGATTTTCTGGTTGCTTTTTTTTCTTCTAATGCAATTCTGAGCTGTTCTTCGTTGATTATCCCTGCATTTAACAAAATTTCCGAAATATTATCATTTACAGTCTGCATTTTTTATATCCTAATTTATTCCAAAATAATCTAATTTAACAATTTTTCTATGTCTGTTAATTTGCCGGAAATCGTTATCGGTCCGCTTAAATCAGAAATAACCATTATAATTTTGTCTGTATATTTTTGAATTGTCATGATTTTGTCTGTTTCGGCAATTACAATTCTTTTTAACTTGGAAGGCTGAATATTTTTGATAACAATTCTGAGATTTTCAAATAAAGCCGATGCTATGCTCGAATATTCATCAGGTGAAATGCAAGCTCTCTGATAAATAAGGTTTCCTTCCTCATCTGCCATTAAAGCAGTTTTTACGCCTTCTGAAGATTTGATGGCGTCAATTTCACTGTTTGTAAAAGTTTTCTGATTAAGCAAATCTGTTAAATTACCGTCTTTCGATGGTATTTCGCTGTCCCTTAACGAGTAAAAGAAAACATTGTTCATGTATTTTGTAATTACATAGCTTATGTCGTCTGCTTCAAAGATGATTTTAACAGGTTCGGGTATTTTAATCTGCTGGAGGAAATTTTTGACCGCGAAAAACATACAGGCAATAATTGCCGCAATATTTTCCTGTTTTTCTTTATTGGCAAAAACGCCTGCAATTATGTAGCCTTTGTAATTAATAAGGGCTATATCCTGAACGCAGTTATGTTCAGCGAGAACTTTGTTAAACTTTTCATAAATTTTTAATCCGTCGGCAAATGAAACAACATTGCTGTCAGAAATATCACAACCCATTTGCATAA
>CAZEDP010000227.1:0-2322 GCA_964511035.1 uncultured Gammaproteobacteria bacterium | reverse complement strand
TTTCTTAAAGGCAATAATTTAGAAGGTATGAAACCGTTAAAACTGACATTTTGGCTTGGCTCAGTTTTGTTAAAAGACGATACAGTCTTTATACCGTCGGAATCTTTAACAATAGAAGCGTGATAACTAGTTTTTGTTAAACTGTTGATTGAGTTAATCATTATTATTCTTCCTTCAATTTTTATACAAATGTTATTGATTAAAGTTAAAACATAATAAAAGTTGACAGTAATGGAAGGAATTTTGAAGAATTTGTTACAACCGGTGTTTGTAATTTATGCCAAATCTGTGCTAAAAGGGGTTAAGTATTTCTTTTTCAGGACTTGAAGAAAATGACGGGCACACCTGAAAACAGCATCGAGACAAACTGGGTTCCAAGTTTCAGCCCTTGGCTTATTGCTTTAGCGGTTATGATTCCGACATTTATGGAAATCCTCGACACAACCGTCGCTAATGTCGCTCTTCCGCATATGGCGGGAACATTTTCTGCAAGCACCAACGAAGCAACCTGGGTATTGACAAGCTATCTTATTTCAAACGCAATAATTCTGCCTGCCGCGGCCTGGTTCAGCGGTTTTTTCGGAAGGAAAAAAGTTCTCTTAACTTGTATTGCTCTTTTTACTCTGTCATCGCTTTTATGCGGGTTATCTTCAAGTCTCGGCATGCTCATTGCTTCAAGAGTTTTTCAGGGAATTGGAGGCGGCGCGCTTCAGCCAATATCTCAGGCAATTCTGCTTGAGAGTTTCCCTAAAGAAAAAAGAGGCATGTCAATGGCGGTTTTCGGCATGGGTGTCATTCTTGCTCCGATTATAGGTCCTACTCTCGGGGGGTGGATTACGGACAATTTCTCATGGCAGTGGGTTTTTTATATTAACTTCCCCATAGGTATTCTGGCATTTCTTATGTCGCAGATTTTCGTCGAAGATCCACCTTATATAAAGGAAAATAAGCAGTCGAAAATAGATTTCATCGGATTTGGGCTTATGGCGGTTTGGCTTGCAACACTGCAAATTATTCTCGACAAAGGACACGAAGCTGAGTGGTTCTCTGCCGTCTGGCTCAGGTGGTTTGCTCTTATCTCCGTTCTTTGTTTTGTGCTGTTTATAATTAGAGAGATTAAAACAAAAAACCCCATTGTGGACTTAAAAGCGTTTGCAAACCGCAACTTTGCATTAGGAGCATCAATGATGTTGTTTGTCGGGGCTGTTTTATACGGTACTCTGGCTATGCTTCCGCTTTTTCTGCAAAACCTTATGGGCTACACCGCCGAACAAAGCGGATTGACTATAAGCCCGCGCGGAATCGGCTCTTTTTGCATAATAATTATTGTCGGAAGGCTTATCAGCATTATTGACAACAGGATTCTTGTTGCTCTGGGATTTGTTATGCTGGGGCTTTCGAATTTTATGCTCGGTAATATAAGTTTTGACATAGGCATGGCAAATATTACCCTTCCCAATATCCTCATGGGAATGGGCTTGGGGATGATATTTATTCCTCTTAGCACTATGGCTTTTCAGACGCTTTCAAACGAGAAAATAGGCAACGCAACGGGTATATTTAACTTGATGAGAAATATCGGCGGCAGTGTCGGCATATCATACGTGGCTAATCTCATTTCCAATCGGGCGCAGGCTCATCAGGCTTATATGGTTAGTCATCTGACACCGTACGACGAAGTTTTCAGGCAAAAATTAGCTTCTTTGTCTCACTTTTTTATCCTGAACGGCTCTGATGCTTATACCGCTATGCTTAAAGCTAACGGGGTTATATATTATACTCTTGTTAAACAGGCAAGTCTTTTTGCCTTCGTTGACGCATTCAGGACGTTTGCCCTGCTCGCCATACTGCTTTTGCCTCTGGTTATTCTTTTCGAAAGAAGCAAATCAAAGTCAAAAGCGGTTGATGCAAAACAATAATGAAACTGTCGGCAAATTATACAAATGAGTTTTTTATTTTTTAATTTATTCTTGTGATATTTTTTTAGTGATTTTGCATCCCATTTGCAACCTTTTTGCAACCTTTTGTTTTTTGGTGGGATTTGGTGGTTTGTAGTGAGGGTGTGGGTTTTGATGATTTTTGGGTTTTTTGTAGAAAGGACGTTGTCCTTTCGATTCGTTTTTAAGTTTCGCAGCGCTTCGCTGTCGACCATATTTTTTGTTTTGATTTGCGATTTAGGTAGTTTATAGGTACTTTGTTTATTGATAAAAGGAATTGCATTCCTTTACCTGCCCTCATTTTCTTTGCTGGCCCAAAGAAAACGAGGCAAAAGAAAGGGCTAGTCGCCACTGCGGCTTCTATACCGCTAGTCTGCTACGATTT
>CAZEDP010000226.1:0-2350 GCA_964511035.1 uncultured Gammaproteobacteria bacterium | reverse complement strand
GTAAACAAATATTTTTGCGTTTGTGCTGACAAATGCCCGTTTAAACAAGTATCCCAGCCCAAGTCCGAAAATGATTACAATGTCATTTTTCCTTAGAGGGGACTGAATTGTTCCGTTCCATAATTCTTTAGCTTCAAGCACGGGGTTTTCAGCACTGTTAAGCGGAATATCTTTATAACTGATAATGAAATCTCCGCTGGACGCTTCCAATGCATTTATGCTCGATATTTCACTCAAGGATTTTTTTTCAAGTTTTTCGGCGAGATTATTATCACCGTGTTTTAATGCTTCAAGGTTTTTGTTAAACATTTGAGCCCCTTTTCAATCTCCCAGAAGTTTGTCGATGATTTCCCTAAATACCCCGTTACCTGAATCTGCTTCTGTAACGTACAAGTTCTCAACTTTTTTGGAAACTTTGCCGTTGGCAGAAGGAACACTGACAGGTAGACCTACATGCTGCAATACTTCTATATCGTTAATATCATCTCCGAGATAACATACTTCATCTTCAGAAATGGCATACTTTTGGCAAATTGCTTTTAAAACGGAATATTTATCTCTTATTCCCTGATGCACATCTTCGAGATTGAACTTTCGGGCAACTTTATCAATTATTTGATTTTTTTCGCCGGAAATAATAGCAACTTTATAGCCGTTTTTAACAGCTATTGAAATGCCCATAATGTCTTTGAAACTTAGCCTTTTAAATTCTTCATCAGAAACTGACGAATAATAAACAAATCCGTCAGTTAAAATGCCGTCAAAATCTGTGGCTATAAGCTTGATTTTATCTTTATACCTGTGCAGCATTTAAATTGCCGTGAACTCTCCTCAATTTTGTTAGTATCGGTTTTTCTCTGTCATAGACTAATTTCCTGCCGTCTCCTCTTAAAACCGGAACTTGTCTGATATCTCTAATTAATCTGAATAATCCTTCAGGTTCAAGGCTTGCGGCATGGTCACTTCCCCATAATGTTCGATCAAGGGTGATATGTCTTTCAACCGCAACGGCACCAAACGCTACTGCAAGCAGTGTCGGCGTTAAACCTCTTTCGTGTCCGCTGTATCCTATCGGAATATTATATCTTTCTTTGAATGCCGGTATAACTGCTAAATTGATTTCTTCGTTATCGGTTGGATAGGTTGAAGTACAATGGAGTATGACAAGATTATCGCCAAGTATCTCCACTGCCCGGTCAATCTCGTCAACAGTACTCATCCCCGTCGACAGAATAACGGGTTTGCCCTTTGATTTTACATGCATTAAAAGTTTTTCGTCCGTTAAACTGGCAGAAGCTATTTTGTAACAAGGGGGGTCAAAAAATTCGATAAAATCTACCGAATTTTCATCCCAGCATGATACGAACCAGATTATGCCCTTTTGTCTGCAATAGCTGTCAATCTCTGAATACTCGTCAAAACCAAACTCAAGTCCTCTCTTTAAGTCACCGTTCGTCTCTCCGAAAGGGTTTGGTCTGTACATCTGAAGCTCTTCTTCGGTGTATACCAAATCAATCGTTCTTTTTTGGAATTTTACCGCATTGCATCCGCTGGCTTGAGCAATATCTATAAGTTTTTTTGCAAAATCAATGTCGCCGTTATGATTAATTCCTATTTCCGCTATGACAAAACACTCTTCACCATCCCCAATTAACTGATCCCCAATTTTTACTTTCATACATTTCCCCTAACTTAATCTATCCCAGTATATACTTTTTTATAATAACATATATTAAGTATATACTTCATAATTTAAATAAATGATTTGAGTACTCTGAATTTAACAAAATTAACTATTTTTCATGATAAAGGATTTCTTTGCATTAGTAAATAAAAGTTTTTAGAGACTTGGAACTGTGGATAAGCACTTTATTATCTGACAGTTTAAACTTGTTTCTCGCTCTTATTAATGTATTCTTTGTAAAGGTCGCTGTAACCGTTCTCGTAGTTCTGTGCATCAGCCGTATTATCCTGCTGATTTTCACTGTCTTGTTGTGAAGCATCGTCATTAAAGCTTTTTAATTCATAGTATACTACTTCTTCGTTTTCTGTTTCTCGATTATCTAAGACTTGTTTATTTTCATCGCGACTCATATTCTCACCCCTAAGTCATTTTTTGATATGTTGTCATTTTGATTGAGACTGTCGGTGTTGGACAGAGCGAAGCAGCCGTTCACGGCATGGTCGACTTTTTCCTGCTATTAACGATCACCGGTGCTGGTGACGAGCTTCAAGGGATAAAAAAAGGAGTACTCGAACTATCTGATGCGATCGTAGTGCACAAAGCCGATGGTAACAACAGGGAACGGGCGCTTCAGACAAAAGTTGAACTTAATCAAGCCCTCCATTA
>CAZEDP010000225.1:1344-2381 GCA_964511035.1 uncultured Gammaproteobacteria bacterium | reverse complement strand
ATTATCGAAAAAAGTTTTTATGAAAGAGATACTTTAACGGTTGCCCAAGAACTTTTGGGCTGCACGCTTTGCAGAAAAACCGAGAACGGAATTTTAAAAGGTATCATTGTAGAAACCGAAGCCTATAAACAAAATGACCCTGCATGCCATGCGTATAGAGGAAAAACTCCGAGGGCTGCAACGCTTTTTAAAAGCCCCGGCATTGCTTATGTTTATTTTATTTATGGCATGTATCATTGTTTTAATGTTATAACCGAGCCGGAAGAAACTGCGGGGGCGGTTTTAATAAGAGCGCTTGAACCGATAGAACCTTTGAAAAACACAAACGGTCCGGGAAAATTGTGCAGAGAGCTTTTTATAACAAAAGAGCTGAACGAAGCTGATTTGATATCTCCAAACAGCGGATTGTGGATTGAAAACGGAGTTGGTATTGACAAAAATGATATAATTCAGACAACAAGAATTGGAATAAAACTTGCAAGCGATTATCCATGGCGGTTTTACATAAAAAATAACCGCTTTGTTTCAAAAAAATAATCATTTTGTTGTTCAAAAAATTTTTTAAGCATGACATAATGAGTTATTCGCGTTATTTTACATGAATAAAAAATAATTTAAACCATAAAGGAAATAAAAATGAGAAGAACACTTGAAGGAACTAAAAGAAAAAGACAGCGTAAAAGCGGCTTTCTCGCAAGAATGGAAACTCCCGGCGGACAGGAAGTAATGAACAGAAGAAGAGCTAAAGGCCGTCATAAACTTGCGATAGAAGCTAAAAAAAGAGCTTAAATGCTTCCTAAATCACAAAGATTAAAAAACAGCAGAGAATTTAGCGTTGTTTATAACCTTAAAAAGTCAACCGCCAATTCTTTGCTAATTTTATATACGGGCAAAATAAAACAGGACTTACAAATGCCTGCCAAAGTCGGCTTTGTGGTCAGTAAAAAAATTTCTAAAAGCTCCTGTAAAAGAAACAGAATCAAACGCCTGACAAGAGAAGCTTATAGAAATATTATTAAAAAGTTTGGTTTTTGCTT
>CAZEDP010000225.1:0-1334 GCA_964511035.1 uncultured Gammaproteobacteria bacterium | reverse complement strand
ATAATATTCATTGCGCGTAATGAATCTCTTTATGCCGACTATCACATGATATATGATGCTTTGTCAGATTGTTTGGACAGAGCTTCGAAAAAATTCGGAGCAGGAGAGGGTAAGCCTTGTTAAAAATAATTAAAATACCGCAAAAAATTGCCCTTTTTTTGATAAAAATGTATCAGTTTGTATCAAAAAATACCCCTAAAGTTTGCCGGTTTCACCCTACCTGCAGTGAATATACACGTTTAGCAATATTAAAACACGGCTTTTTAAAAGGCATTGGTCTTGGTATAGTTAGAATAATTAAATGCAACCCGTTTCATCCCGGAGGGTATGATCCGGTACCGTAGTAAATTTTGAGAGGTTATTAAAGTGGATTTTACCGCGCTAACAGTAGATTTTCTAAAAGGATTAAGCAGTATAACAGGCAGTTACGGCATGGCAATAATTGTTCTTACCGTTTTGGTAAGAGTCGTTATGTGGCCTTTGAGCGTTTCGCAGCAAAAATCAATGAAAAAAATGCAGGAACTCTCTCCTAAACTTAAAGAAATACAAAACCGCCATAAGGGTAATCCTCAGGAAATGCAAAAGAAGATGGCGGAGTTTTATAAAGAGCACCAGTTCAACCCGTTTGGCGGATGCTTCCCGTTGTTAATTCAAATGCCTATATTTATTCTATTGTATGCCGCGCTTTCCAGTCCTCAATTCAATGAAATAGCCGGTAAATCTTCTTTTTGGTTTATTCACAGGCTTGATGCTCCCATAAGAAGTCATGCGGGAGTTTTGGGCGATAAGGCTTTCGGAGTTGAGAAAAATGATACTTTTGCAATAGGCAAAAATATAGTTGTAATTAAAAAGGACGGCAAGACAATAGACAATGTTACCGTCAATAAAGAGACTACTGCACTTGAAAAACAGACAAAGGATATTGTTCCCGGTCAGAATATTGATTTTAAAGTGAGTTTAGACAAAATTGATTTGCCTTTCAGTACGCTTGCTGAAGTGACCGGAGCAAAAATTCTGGTAATCAATAACACAACAAAAGAAATTGAACATATTGACTTTGCAAAAAAAGATAATTTACTTGTCAGCAGCGTAAAAACCGAGAGTGTGAAACCGGTTCTTAACATAGATGTATTGATTCTTATAGCTTTGTTCGGTGTTACGATGTTCCTTTCTCAAAAAGTAATGACCGCTTCTCAGGATAAATCAAGCATGGATCCGGCTCAAAGAGCAATGCAGGAACAAATGGGCACTGTAATGCCGATAATGGTAACCGCAATGTTTGTATTTTTCCCGATACCTGCCGGGGTTTTGCTGTATATGGTAGCAAGCAACAT
>CAZEDP010000224.1:0-2387 GCA_964511035.1 uncultured Gammaproteobacteria bacterium | reverse complement strand
AGAAATAGCGTGCATTAATAATGATTGCGATTTTCTATATGGATAAAACCCCGACAGGCAAGCCTATTCAAATTATGGTGGTCGGAAAGTATAAAAACAACGTCATTTCAGGAGTTAAACTTATTAAATATTCGGAAAACTTCGGCGATAATAATCCTCTTATCACTTCCATCATAACTTCAGACAAAGCAAAGATTGAAAATAACGGCTGGATACTTGAAGACGGCACTCAATACGAAATTGCGTCAAACGGCGTTTATAAAAATATCCGAAAGTTCAAAGAAATGAACGTTTTATCAGGCGATAAGTCTCAAAAAGCCTTTGATTTAATGATTAATTCAAATAACAAAGCCAGTGAAATGACGCTGAAACAACTGCAAAACTATCTGACACTCCTTAAATCCTCTGATATGGAAGACGAATACCGCTATTTCCTCAATAAATACTACCAAAGGTTTGCTCAGTCATTCAGTTGTGTTCTGCTTGCCTTGCTGGGCATGCTGTTCGGATTTAACAAGCCCCGCGGCAAAAGGGCAATCGGCTTTGTAGGCGCAGTCGGAGTTGTGTTTGTTTATTTTCTGATTATTCCTTTCCTTGATGCATTGGCGCAGACGGACGTACTTGCTCCGTTGTTTACCGCATGGATGCCGAATTTAGCGATTATGGGTCTGATTTTTCTTTTGTACAAAGAGAAAAAAGTCTAATGAGCTGTTTGACTATTTATATTCGTCACTAAAAAAACACGTAATTTTGCATCCCATTTGCAACCTATTTGCAGCCTTTTTTGAAAATGACAGTTTTATTAAAATCGCCTTTATTAAGGCTGGATGTACGAATTGGTCTCTTATCATAATTTTGTGACCTTTTATATTTATTATTGCAGTTTGTTCTGCTGATATTACTATTATAGCAGGGAATTGAGCGTCCAAACGTCCCCAATTTGTGGACAAACGGCTACAAATTTTTTCATGCTGAAGCAAAAATCATTGATTATTGTAAATATCGTTGATGTTCAGCATCTGACCAATGATGTATAACCGCATAAAACTATAAACCGTCATCACGAGGAGGGCATTTGCCCGACGTGGTGATCTCAAAAATACTTTTTTTCGGTGCTAAAGCACCGCCATACATTTCTTTTTCTCAAAAAGAAACGTATGCAAAGAAAAACTTAGCCCCCACTTCGCACTCTATAGTTCTAGTTTGCTCACGCTTTATTATTTTCAGGCTTCCGCACGCACAAACTCACTGCGTTCAAACATGTGCTAGACACTTCTTGACCTGCCCCCTAAATTATTTCATTCTTGAAAAACAATATATTGTTATTATTAGATAATTATATTTTATAATAACATAGTAAAATGATTTAATTATTTTAGGAATTAGGGTGATATGATAGATTCTTGGTTTATTGGGTTGATAATATTAATAATTATAATATTTTTTACTATATTACATATTCTTCAAGCACTTTTAATGAAGATAGAGCTACATGATGGAGGATCAGGGTTTGAAGAAAACAAAAAATTCTCTAAAGAAATTCAAGAAGAACTAATTCAAAATTATTCGAGAATTCAAGGAACTTTAATTTTTTGGAAAAACCGAGCAATTTTATATGGCAGATTGTCGAAATATACTGTAATTTGGTGTATTATTTCATCCTATTTTATACCTATTCTAGTCCAACATTATAATCCTGAAAATCTTTCTGCAAAGTTATTTCTTACGATATTACCTTGTTTTAGTGGATTATTGATTGCTATTAGTAAAGGTTTAAAAGCTGAAGAATTATATCGCAATTTTAGGCTAGGAGAATCTGAATTTTTTGATCTTCGAAGACGTTTACTTGATAGACCACAATCATTAGGTAACAATGAGCGTGAGCAAGTTGATAAATATTTTGAACAAGCCGAAAAAATCAGACAAATTGCTCGTGCTACAGAGTTAAATAACCCACCAACAGCAAATCCCATTTAGAAGTAGGTTGGGTAAAATTTATTATTTTACCCAACAAAATATACCTTTCGCAGTTCATAAGGAGCATAGCCCCTTATCATTATTGGGGTAGCAGGCAAATATAAAAACAAAATCAAACCGGAACAAAAACGCCTTTTTGTATAATTTCCTGAAACAAAAAATCCCCTTGTTTAGCTTGATTGTATTCTTCAAGCGAATAAGGTTCAGGTGAAATCCCTAAATATATATCTTCGCTGATTTTCTTCAACAAAATGGCTTCTTCAAATTTGTCTTTGCCAAAATTGTATTCTCACGTCCTGACTGATCTCCTGCTTCATCACATAGTTCAATCATGCGAGCACGTACCGCACGTTCCACTCTCTTTTTTGCATCTATAGCATTGCCATCGCCACACATCCTCTGTACTGTTG
>CAZEDP010000223.1:0-2397 GCA_964511035.1 uncultured Gammaproteobacteria bacterium | reverse complement strand
GCCCGATGGGCTGCGTGATACGCTTTACATCAAAGATGACGATTACAGGCTTTCATACTTGCAGGGGACTTACGTTACCTTAACAAACTTAAACGCTGAAGACAAAAAAAGAATCGAAGAATTCCGCCCCGGTCCCCTTTATGTTTCAGTCCACACAACAAACCCATCTTTAAGGGCATTAATGTTGAATAACAAAAAAGCATCGGCTATAACGGACAGCCTGAAATGGCTCAACAAACTTGAAATTCCGGTTCATACCCAAATCGTCCTGTGCCCCGGATTTAATGACGGTGATGAGCTGAACCGTACTTTCGAGGATTTGTCCTCTCTTTCCAATATTATGTCGGTTGCAGTTGTACCGGTCGGAATCACTAAATACAGAGAAGGACAGGAACTTAAAAAAGTTGATGAATTTCAAGCCGCCGGAATAATTGAGCAAATTGAGAAGTTTAATAATAAAACAGGGAAAAAACTGATATTCGCTTCGGATGAAATTTATTTCAAAGCGGGATATGACCTGCCTGATGTAAAATATTACGGAAACTTCGGTCAACTCGACGACGGTGTGGGTTCAAGCACTTTATTATTAAATGATTTTGCAAAAAACCGAAAACTTCTCCCAAAATCGCTAAAGGCACCTAAAAAAATGGCAATAGTAACCGGAAGTCTTTCTTATACCCCGCTTAAGAAAATAGTTGACGGGCTTAACAAAATACAAAACCTTGATATTGAATTAATACAAATCAAAAGCAGTTTCTGGGGCGAAGATGTAACAGTTTCCGGTCTTATAACAGGGAGCGATATTCTGGAAAACCTTTTGCCTTATAAATCACAAATAAATAATTTAATAATCCCTTCGGTTATGCTGAGAAAATTAACTGACGAGTTTCTCGACGGATATACCGTTTCTGATATTCAAGAAAAACTGAATGCAAAAGTTTTTAGAATAAATGACTATTACAGTACAAGTGAACTGATAGAAATCATTAAAAACTAAACAGACACCGATAAATCGGTGTCTGTTTCCGTAAGAATTAAGAAATTACTATTCGGCAGGTGCTTCTTCTTCTTCTTCAGCTGCTGCGTTATTTGAAGGAGCTGCTACGGTTTTTGTAAGAAGTGCTGCGCCGTCTTTGTCATAACCGATGATATCAATTGCATCTGTATCATCATTTGCGCTGAGAGCTACTTGACCTGCTGCGCCCGATGCTGCTGCTACAAACGGTTCTGCTGCGCCGGTAATCGGGTTTTTATTGTTTGTATTAAGAGCTGCTACAACTGTTGTTGCAATTTCTGATGCAGGTTCAGTTGATTCCAGAGCAAATCTGCTGGTGATTGATGAAGCTGCCGCGCTGACGTTTGCTTTTACTGCCGCATTTTTAGCCTGATCTGCCGCATTTAATAATGTCGGAGCTGCGATTAATGCTAATACGCCGAGAATAACTACAACGATTAATAGTTCCAGTAAAGTAAAACCTTTTTTCATATAACTCTTGTCCTTTCATAACAGATATTTAAATACTACAAACCACAACTGACCATAATGGTCAATGACTGTCTACGAAACTCTTTTCACCCCCTTAAATAAATTTTCATTGTAAATTTTTATTTACTTATTATATCACATTGTTCTATATTTAGACTTCTAAAATATACCCCCGTTGAATTATTTTTAAACTGAATTTTGCTTAAATGTGTTTTTTTCGCAACAGTACTTCGGAAAATCCAAAAAAAATAATTATTGAAATATCGCGTGTTCTATTTTATACTTATATTCCATAACCAAGGGGTTGTAGCTCAGCTGGTTAGAGTGCCTGCCTGTCACGCAGGAGGTCGCGGGTTCGAGCCCCGTCAACCCCGTTTAAAGCATAAATTCTCCATTCCAAACAGCTTATAGCTGTTTTTTCCTTTTTTAAGGAAAATATTTAAAAATATCATTTAAGCTGTTAAAATTTACTGGTGTAACCTCAAAACTGTCGGTTAAAATGAAAATTTCAGATTTAGATTATTATTCAATTCACGGAAATACTTTTTTTCACAAGATACCTGCTGCTTATAAGCTTCTTGGAGTCTTATCCGTTATACTATGCGCTGTTTTCATAATGAATCTTAAATTTTTTATTTTGCTCTATTTCGCAATTTTATCTTTAATAATTTTTGGCAGACTGCCTAAAATACAGCCTGTTTTACTTTCGGCATATTCACTCATATTTGTTTTGATTTTTATTTGGTCATTTCGTAATATATCACCCGAAATGGCATTTATCGTTATTTTTAAGGTTTTATCAATTACAGCGGCGTTTTCTGTAATAATTCTTTCGACGCCTTATACAAAAATCTTTGAAATTCTGAGCAGATTTCTGCCTTCATTTCTGACTGATGCTCTTTATTTAACAT
>CAZEDP010000222.1:0-2405 GCA_964511035.1 uncultured Gammaproteobacteria bacterium | reverse complement strand
AAAATTTCAGCAGCATATAACGGTTATTGTGTATTCTCAAAATAATTCTTCAACCGTTACGGGACTTGTCGAGAATTTAAGAAAACAGGATTACTCGTCAGAAAAATATTCAATAAACGTTATTCTTGACAACTGCAGTGATGACAGCTCTAAACTCCTTGAAATAATCGGCGGATGCAGGTTATGGCGTATAAATACCGAAAATAAGCCTCTGGGAAGAAACAAATCCTTTGCATGGCTTTTGGAAAGAATTCTGACCTCCGAAAATACAAACCTTTTTGTGTTTATGAACGGTGATTGCACTGTAAATCCCGATTTTTTAAGCAAAATTAACGACTCTTCCTTTGATAATCCGGTTGTTTTGGGTGAAATATTGCCTGCAAACGAAAAATCGGGCATTTTTAACAGAATTTTTTATCTGAATAAAAAAATAAACAACAGGGTTTTCAAACATGGCAGATATTATGCAAAACTTTCAAATATTCTCGACAATGAACTTTTTGCTATCAGGCAGGATATTCTTGAAAAAATAAATTTCGACCTTTCGGACAGAGGATTTGAAGATTATGATTATTCGCTCAAACTTGCTAAAGCAAAAATTTTGTCATCATCCTCATCAGGCTTTTGTGCTTATACAAATGCCGAAGAAAATCTTTTTTCCATTGCAAGTAAGGATTACCTAAAAAGATACAGAAGTTTTATTACGTTTAAAAACAACTGCCTGATTCTCTTCGTTAAAAGAAGAACCAAAGCTAAGGAACTCGTCCTGTCAATGATTTATCCGTCCGCAACGACCTTTGTCATTACTCTATGCGTTTTGTTTATACTTTCAAATATTTACAGAAACACTCTTTTAGCTTCTTTGTTAAACATTCAGGTATGTTTGGCTGTTCTTGGAACTTATGCCGCAGAAAGAGTTTTGGCACTAAGCGTGGCTCGTTTATCCTTTAAAGAATACAAAACCTCAATTGAAGCAATGTTATTTGCGCCTTTAATTTATATTCTTTCAATTTTGGAAGGTTTTAAAATAAGATTAAACTTTAAAATTGAACTTCCGAAAGTCATAATCAAAAGGAAACCTAAACGCAGAGAAAGCTACGATATAGTCGTTACGGACGGAGCAAAGGAATTGTCCTGCAAATTGGAAACCCTTGAAACAGGCAAATATGCCCAAACATTCTTTGTGTTTAAGAACAAAAAATTGGCTTCTTCCAAACAGCCGCGGCTGGATTATGCTTTGAACGAATTGATAGAGAAATTAAAAGGTCACGGTTTTGCTATAAAAATTTGTCAAAACTGCGGTTATTTTAAGTTTTCTCAACAAGATGCCGAAAAATTTGAAGGCAAACAGGGAGTTTGTTTGTATGACAATATTAACAACGGCTCGGAAGCGTCCGAATATACATATATCTGGAATACTTGCCGTAATATCGTTCCGGCTCAGGCAAGGGATTATATTATGAAACAAATGGAAAAAAAGAACCCCAAATCCTAGCCGGCTATGTATTTTTGCCAATATTCCAGAATATCTTCAGATTGCTTTGTCAATTCAAATTTAATATAATTTGACGGTTTTTCCGGGCTTTTTAACAATTTCATCCCTGCTTCCTGAGGTGTTTTATTAGCTTTTTTGTTGTTGCACAGGAAGCATGCGGCAACCACGTTTTCCCAACTGCTTTCTCCTCCTTTTGATTTGGGTATGACATGGTCGGCTGAAAGATTTTTGTCTTTTTTACCGCAGTATTGGCAGGTGTGATTGTCCCTGTGAAGTACGTTTTTCTTGTTAAAAGGCAGTTCCGTGTAAGGAACTGCCACATAATAACGTAATTTTATAACTAACGGAGCCGGGATTGAGTTGTTTATAAGGCATCCGTTGTGTTCGATTTCGTCTGCTTTGCCTTTTATAATAAGTATAAGAGCTCTGCGCCAACTGCAAATGTTCAAGGGTTCATACGAAGCATTTAAAAGCAAAACCTTATCCACTTTTACCTCAGCAACATTTTGAGTTCTACTACATATGTATTATTCCCTGAAAACCGTCTTTTAAATCAAAAAAAATAACTAAATTAACCGTAATTATTGCAAAAAAATACCCATGATGATTTTTTTTACCCCTTATATTATACTTTAAGAGCGTTAGGGTGTCTAATGCATGCAAAAACTGATTTGGTCTGACTGAGACTAAGTTGGGAATAGCCTCTAACATTACAGAATCTGAAGAGAACTTTCCTTTTTTGTCTCTTTCGGTTACATGTAAGTTTTGTTAGCGTTTTATTTTCTTTATGTTATTATTTTCATGATTTTTAATCTTTTTAAGGATAAGATAACAAAGTTAAGATAAAGGAGAAGGATTAAGTTATGCCCGTAGCTTCAATGCTGGAATTATTAGAGGCCGGTGTACACTT
>CAZEDP010000221.1:0-2412 GCA_964511035.1 uncultured Gammaproteobacteria bacterium | reverse complement strand
ACAATTTCATCGTATTTTTCAAAAAACAGCGCGGTATCGGTATATGACGGAGCAGACAGGACAAAAGAAGAGCTCCATTCCGAGAACTTTGACTCGGCTGTAACGGGAAGCACGCAGGTCCAGGCAAAAGTCCTTGACGGCTCGGCAAACGGTGACAGTACGGCAGGTTCGGATGCCGAAACCAAACTTGCAATGACGGTTAAGACGCCGGATAAGCCCGTATTGGGACAGGTAGTCACTGAAACAATTGATAATACTGTATACTCAATGGGACCTGCACAAGTATTGCAGTCTCCACAAGATATTCCAGCTAATTTCTATTACTATCCTTCAACAATAACTTCTTCTCTCAATGTCGTTAACAGACAGGTAATGGTCAGCACTGATGCCTCCGCCCCCAACGCAAACAGAACACTCCTGTACAAAAACATCCCCGAAACCGCCGCCAACTACACCATGGAAATGAACCTCTCCCTCACGGGGCAGAGCGGCAGCGCAGGACTGGTGTTCAGAGCTGAGAACCCGGGAGCTAACATGAACGGGTATTCTTTCGAAGCAGTTGACAAAAGCGGAACAAAAAATCTTACTTTCTTCAAGTGGGTAAACGGAGTAAAAACCGCAATAGCAAGCAAACCCGCAAGCGACTTCGGCATAGACATTAACAATCCCCAGCAGACAAGTCCGATTAACGTCAGCGTAAACGGAGGCGATTTCAAGGCAACAATCAACGGACAAACGTTCTCTGTTTTCGACAGCACATATAAATCAGGTCAGGTAGGAATGAATTTCAGCGGAGATGCCGCGGCAACGGTAAGAGCAATCAAAATGCCGACAACCTAAAGACACTCTCTCTAAAAGATTTTCCCCCGCTCAAAGCGGGGGAGTTTTTTTGTCGGAAAATTTTGGTTAAGCATTTGTGAACTATTTAGAATTTTTCATTGATTACTGTAAAATAAATTTAATTATCGCTAATAATGTTGAATAAATGCAAAAATCAGAGACTTCCGTTAAGGATAAAGAAATCATCAACAAAATAAACCGGCTGAAAAAATCGGGCAAGTTTGACAAAGCTATTGAATTTTGCCGCTCAGTCCTTGAAAAAGACCCGTCTAATGCGGATTTACACATTAAGCTGGGTGATTTATACCTCGAATGGCATCTTGATATTTATCAGCACAGGCAATATCTTGACGAGGCGGTAACGGAATTTCAAATGGCGCTGGAGACTTACCTGAAGTCTGCCCCCCTTCATTACAAAATTGCTCTGGCTTTTTATTATAAAGGAGAATTCGACAAAGCCTCAAAAAGGCTCAAAACTGCTCTTGAACTGGATAACAAATTTTATGAAGCATATTATTTAAGCGCGAAAATTCTTACCAAAAAGGGGCAGTTTACGGAAGCCCTCGAACTTTTGGAAAAGGCAATAAAATGCGGCGGAATAAAAGCCGCAAGAGCTCATTATTTATATGCCGTTTTATACAGATACCGCTCGGGCAGGGATTTGGGCTTAAAATTTAAAGCGTTTTATCATTTCTGTTCGGCGGCTTTTAAGCTGACTTTTGATAAACAGGCATTAGACTCTATAAAAAGAAGCATTTCGTATGCAAAATTTATCCCCATACTGACAAAAGGGTATTTTCTCGAAAAGTCGGGGAAATTTGATGACGCGATTGCCCTTTATCTTAAGGGTATAGAGAAAGCCCCGAGATTTTTGTTTTTCTACATAGTTCTCGGCGATGTTTACCGACAAACGGGAAGATTTTACGACGCAGTCAATGAATATCGTATGGCGGTCTGGGTTGACAGCTCCAACCCTGTCGGATATCGCTCTCTTTGTGCTCTTTACGAAGAGGCGGGTGACTATGACAGCGCGATAAATGTTTATAAAAAACTCATAAATCTTCAACCTACAGATGCAACTTATTACAGCAATCTCGGCAACCTTTTTTATCTCAAAGGAGAGCCGCAATACGCGGTTTCATGCTATCAAACCGCAATAACTTTGAACCCCAACAAAAACTGGACAAGCATAGTTGCTCAAACTCTGGGATTTATTCTTCAGGAATCCAGAGAAAATTATGACGCCGCAATTGCCGCGTATCAGACGGCGGGAATTTTAAACCCCAATGATATAGATGTTTATATTAGTCTTGGAAGCGCGTTCTATGAAAAAGGCGATTACGGCAACGCATTGACTGTTTATCGTTCGGCTCTTGAAATAGCCCCCGAAAATGCAAGGATTCACTGCAACCTTGCTTATCTTCTCTGGGGAAAAGGCTATCTTGACGAAGCGATTAAGGAATATGAAACCTCTATCAGGATAGACCCCGAATATGATATTGCCTACAATAACATCGGCGTTATTTACCTCGATGATCTGGGCAGGGTTAAAGAAGCAATCGAAATGTTTGA
>CAZEDP010000220.1:0-2421 GCA_964511035.1 uncultured Gammaproteobacteria bacterium | reverse complement strand
GAAAAAAAGAAAATATGGAAAAAGAAAAAACTTGCCTCGGAGTCTCCACATCCTACATTTCAACCCTGCTCACGATTTATTCATTTTTGAATCCATTTCGCAAACTCGCCTTCGGCTCAAACAGTGCTAGCGTATTTGGGCGCAGGGTGAAATGTTACGGGTGTTTCGCCACTCGGCACGATTTCAAGAATTATTTAATCTCTGTTGCTTTATATTGTTTTAAATTAACAATTCTTCTGTCACAAGCATACCAATATCAGAATTATGTCTATTATAATGGTAAGGATATTTTGTTAAAACGGATCTCATATCATTTGAAATGTTCTCAAATTTATAATTCATACGGGATGTAGATGTTGAGTTATTTTTAATAAATGCAAAATTATTAAGATCAATAATGCATTTGTTAAATTCGCAATTATCAATCCTTGAATAGGGGTTATTTTTATTGAATTTTGTATAAACCAAATATGCAGATTTGAAAACAACATTTTCCAATATTTCGGGTAGGATTGTCTTATATAAATTAGTTCTAATAAAAACACTGCCATATAAATTTGTAATATAGAGATTTGATTCTTCCATATCTGTGAGTGTAAAATCAGCTTCTACTATTTCTGAACCCCGAAAATCTGCCTGAAAAAGTATTGAAGAATTGAAATTGGCACGATTTAATATGGAATTAAAAAATTTGCATTTAGTAAGGTCTGCTTCTTTAAAGAAACAGTTTGACAAGTCTGTTCTCTCAAAATTCACAAAAGAAAGATTAATCTTATAAAAGCAAAGATATTTCAAATCTTTTTTATTCAAATGAATTAAACTTATTTCTTTTTTGATATATTCTTTACTTTGTTTGTCATAAATGCTAACAACAAGGGAAGTCTGCTTGTTTATTCTGCTTAATGCTTCACTGCATACTTTTTCCAATTGTGAAACAGAATATTCTGAAACTTTTTGTTTTATTCTTATTTCTGTAATATTTTCTGATAAATCTTCTAAAACATTTATAATTGTGCATATTGCATCTTCTAAATATGGAATTGTGTTAAAATATTCCTGTCTATATTCATCTTCCGAGTTATAATTTTTGTCAAAGAAACTTTGCTGTGGTTTTTTATTGAAATAAGCTGGAATTCGACTTATTGCGTTGACTTTTTCTTGATTATCATTTGAATAAGCTTTATCTATTAAGGTTAAAATTCTATCATTGCTTTTTTCTTCAACTTCTTTTTCATGCAGCTCTCTTTTGAATTTTTCAGCTTTTTTATATTCATTTGATGTTACCCATATACCGTATATTGCCCCAAATAAACCGACTGCTGTTATAATTAGAGTCGCAAACCCAATGATATTGTTCACATGCTGACCTAAAAAGTTCAATAGATTATCCAATATAGTTCCCATTTCTCCAATTGTTTTAGAAAGAAGAGGATTTACTATAATATACATATATTCAATCATTAAAGTGCCTACTTTACTAAGTTGTAAACTATAATACAACAAACACCCCAAATTTCACCAAAAACTTACGCTTAAACATACGGTAAACCTCGGAAAAGTTAGGGTTTTTTGCATACTTTTTGCACGTTTTTTTGCAAATGGGATGCAAAAATCAATGTTTTTTTTGAGATGGTGACAAGAACCTTTTGTTACATTTTATAAAACAAGCCCAAAACAATGAATTTTCATTGTTTGTAATTTTTTACATACAGCATATAGTACTACTTTTATGTTAAAGTTAGAGCATGGATTAACGGGATTTTTATTATGCTTGACTATAAAACTTCGGGTGTGGATGTAGAAAAAGCCGATATGCTCACCGAATTAATCAAAACAACCGTCAACAGCGAAAATATAGGCATGTTTGCGGGGATTTACGAAAACGAAATATTCCCGGGTCATTATCTTGCCGCGTGTACGGACGGAGTGGGAACAAAAATAATACCGCTTATTGAATATGACCTTATTGAGACAGCCGCAGTTGACCTTGTAGCAATGAATGTTAACGATTTAATCTGTCTTGGAGCGAAGCCCTTATTCTTTCTGGACTATCTTGCCGTTAATTCCCTTGATGTGGATGTGGCTCAAAAATTTATAATATCTCTTAAAAATGTTCTTTCCGAGTATAACTGCATACTTCTGGGCGGTGAAACAGCCGAACTCAACGGTCTTATTTGCAAAGACCACTTTGATGTCGGCGGCTTTGCGGTAGGGATAGTTGCTAAAGAAAATCTTCTCAGAAAAGAAAATGTCAGGGAAGGCGATTTGGTTGTGGCGTTAAAATCAAGCGGTCCTCATTCAAACGGTTATACCCTTGTAAGGAAGCTTTTCGGCGAAGAAAAATCAAAAATTGACGTTTACAGCGCAGAGCTCGGCGCAAAAATATGCGACGTGCTTTTAACCCCCACGAGGATTTACGTT
>CAZEDP010000219.1:0-2436 GCA_964511035.1 uncultured Gammaproteobacteria bacterium | reverse complement strand
AGAAAATCTCCCTGATACAAAACCGCAAGGCAACGAAGTTAATAAGCAGGTTGAAACAAAACTCACTGAAATAAAACCGGCAGATATTCATACGGCAAATATTACAGCACAGCCGGAGTTAAAACCCGAAATAAAAGAAAATCTCCCTGATACAAAACCGCAAGGCAACGAAGTTAATAAGCAGGTTGAAGCAAAACTCACTGAAATAAAGCCGGACATAAAACCCGCCGTCAATCTTGACGTAAATAACGTTGTTCAGACAGAAACAAAAACAGATGAAAATAAACCATTCAAAGGAATCTTGAAAGCAGAATCAACAAAAACAGATGAAGAACCGAGAACTGTTAAAACTGATTCAAAGGAAATTCTTATTGCGCGCTCAATTATATCAGCTGAAGGAAATACCGACAAATCTTCATTAACGGCTAAGAAGGAATCTTTGGCTGAAGATAAAGTTTCGGTTAAACCTGAAAATAATGCAGGCATACCTGCTCAAAAGAATGAAAACAGCTTAAAGCAAGATAAAGACAATAATTTTAAAGACACCGATACACAGAAAATTCAGTTCAAACCCGAAAAATCAGACCAGAGCGATAAGCAAATTCAGGAAAAACCTTCTTTTGCTTTACCGAATACACAAAATGACACAAAGACAGTAATTAAAGAAAATTCCGTTGTTCTGAATTTATTACAGGACACGATGTTTAAAGGCACTGATATTAATACTGTTATGCAGAGCATAAAAAATAACGAAAATCCCGAAATTAAAGATATTTTCTCGAATAATCTGACAAAGTTCGTTGCCGATAAAACCTTTGAACTCATTAAAAATGCTCAAATTGAAAATAATAAACTTACAATCACCATTAAGCCGGATAATCTCGGAAAAATCGAAATAAACTTAACTTCGACAGGAGGAATATTATCGGCTGAAATCAATGCAGACAGTCAGGACGTGAAAAACATTCTGAGCAACGGACTGGACACTTTAAAAAACAGTTTGGCGGAAAAGGGATTGACTTTGGATAAAGTTACAGTCAACTTCAACCAAACTAATATGCAAAATAACAACCGAAATGATTTTGCACAGGAATATAATTCGCTTAACAAATCTGGATATGATTTCAATTCCCAAGACAACAAATCTAACGGTGAATCTTATCCTTATGCGGAAAACAAATCTAATAACGGGGCTGAAATTTATGAATCTGTTTTGGATTTTAATGAAGAAATTTCAAATGATAACGGAAATCCAAATGTTACAAGCGGAAGAATTGATTATCGAATATAAGGGGAGGAAATAATGAGCGTTCAAGGTATTCTAACGGGTATTCAAAATGATACGGCAAAAATGTATGCCGCACAGTCCAACAAAGGAAGTTCATCATTAGACCAGAATGCCTTTTTGAGACTTCTTATGACACAGCTTCAATGTCAGGATCCTCTAAATCCGGTTGATAATACGGCATTTATCGCTCAGCAGGCACAATTATCAACATTAAGCGAAATGCAGAGTCTTAATTCAAGCAATAAAATATTGGAAATAAGCAATTTAATCGGTAAAGAAGTAACCGTTAAAGCTCCGAATTCTTCCGATACAAACAATACTGTCACGGGAACGGTATCCGAAGCTAAATTCTTAGCGGACGGCAGTGCCTGTGTTGTAGTAAATAACGTTGATTATAAGATATCAAATATAACTAATATAAAGTAGTTAATTAGGAGGAGATTAGTATGTCACAAGGTTTGTTTACGGCAGTAACAGGGTTAAAAGCCTGCCAATCGCAAATTGATGTTATATCGGACAACATTGCGAACACGAATACAACCGGATTTAAAGCAAGTTCAGTAAATTTTGAAAACATTTTCGTTAAAACATTCTCTACGGGCTCTGCGCCGTTATCAAATACCGGCGGAACAAACCCGATACAGATTGGATACGGTGTCGGTATAAGTGAAGTAAGCCGTGACTTTTCAAGCGGATCGGTTCAGACTACAGGCGTTAACAGTGACATAAACATACAGGGAGAAGGGTTTTTCACTTTAAATGACTTTGACGGAACGTCTTATTTGTCAAGAGACGGGAGTTTCCTGATTGACTCTGAGGGAAAACTCTTTAACTCAAAAGGACTTATGGTTATGGGAACTGACGAAGTAGTCAGTGACATACCCAGTACAACAAACGCAAGAGTCCCTGCAGAACTGTACTTCAGGGTAGGATTGGATGCGGGCGGTCAATTAGCTTTAGTAAAAGTCTATGACGGTGATGCAACCGTTCCGGATGTTGCGGATGATGATGATTTTGACGGACTGGATGTTGTAACTGACGGCGTAACAAAATTGCAGTCTTTTACTATCGGAAAAGAAGGACAAATAACCGCGACTTATGATGACGGAA
The DNA here is from genome assembly GCA_964511035.1 of uncultured Gammaproteobacteria bacterium. Classification (GTDB taxonomy): domain Bacteria; phylum Cyanobacteriota; class Vampirovibrionia; order Gastranaerophilales; family CAZEDP01; genus CAZEDP01. Next base: position 38 of record CAZEDP010000219.1, on the reverse strand, counting down.
ACAAACTTACAGTTGAGGGAGAACCCACCAGAGCTCTT
>CAZEDP010000218.1:0-2446 GCA_964511035.1 uncultured Gammaproteobacteria bacterium | reverse complement strand
ACCTCTATGGCAAAAGAAAATCTTGCCGTTGCAGGTATCAACGCTTCTTTCTTTAAACCTGACACGGGAACTCCTCTGGGTACGTTAATCATAAATGAAGAGCTCATTACGGGTCCCATTTATGACAGAGTAGCTCTGGGGATTACCGAAAATTCATATAAAATGGCTAAAGTATCTTTGCGCGGAAAAATTACCAATGAAAAAGGCATATCAGCAGATATAGATAATGCCAACCAACCGAGAATGCTTTCAGCTTACAGTATAATTTATACTTCACGATGGGGTAAAATTGCTCCTTTAACTCCAAAATACGGCATTCAAATTGCGGTTGACGATAATGTAATAACCGAAGTATCCAAAGAACGGCTCACAATTCCTGACGGCGGCTATGTAATTGTAGGTCCGGAAAGCAAACTGGGCAAACTGAAACTTAACGAAAAAGTTGAAATTGTAATGTCAACCAGTCCTGATTGGTCTGATGTTAAACACGCAGTAAGCGGCGGACCTTATCTGGTCAAAGACGGACAAGTTTATGTTGACGCTCAGGAACAAAAATTCGGTTCGATTACCGGAAGAAATCCACGAACCGCAGTAGGCTTCACTAACGATAACACCCTGATTATGGTTACGGTTGACGGCAGACAACAAGGATCGGTTGGGGTATCTCTTTATGAACTCGCCAACCTTATGAAAGAATTCGGATGTTACAACGCAATGAACCTTGACGGCGGCGGTTCAACGCAAATGGTCGTAAACGGCGTTGTAGTCAATCATCCTCTATATAAAGGTGGAAGTTTCGTCAGTACAGGACTTATAGTTAAAATTAACGATAAAAATATTCAGGGATAAAATGGCCGGAAAAAAATATATCAGCGTGATGTTTACCTGCTGTAACGTTTATAACCGCATTTATATAAACAAAGAAGGAACAGCTTACAACGGCTTTTGTCCGAAGTGTTATCGGAAAGTAAGCGTTAAAATCGGAAGCGGCGGAACGGATAACAGGTTCTTTACCGCATCGTAAATTGCCTGCAAAAATGTTCTTAACATTGTCGGATTTTACTTAATATTTCCCGCAACTATACTGTCTGCTTGGGATTAACACGTTCTTAATAATATTAGATTTTGCTTAATATTATTTCTGGTGTCGTGAAAATAAACGCGCAGAATTCTCAACGCTAATACGTCATAAAATTGTTAGAATGATTGAAAGGAAATTAATAATGATGAACATTTACAGTTTGCGGTGCTGTTAGAGCATTTATTAGTTGCTGTTGTTGCAAATATTGAGATGCTCGTTCAACTGCTTGTTGGCTGTCTATATTTTTTTGAATTTTAATGTTTGTATCTTGAATGTGGATCATTGATGCTGCTATTTCTTCTTCTCTTACTTTTATGTAACATTTTTCTTTTTCAATATCAGCAAGATTGTTGCAAGTTAATAACTTTATATTAAATTGACCTTTTCTGTTTGACCAATAATTATATTCATTTTTCATTAATCTTGTGTTAGCACCGTCCCAAAAGCTTAATTTGACTGGCTGTGAGTATAAATATTCTTGCGGACAAAAGTCAGACCATTCTGGCATTTTGGTTTCTGCTTGGACAATATTGCAGAGGCAAATCATAAATAGGAAACTCAAAATTACTTTCTTCATCAAAATCCTCTCTTTTTTTAAAACTATTCCCCTAACTCGCCTTAAATCCAATTTTTTCAGGTTTTGTTATGTCAGTTAAATATGCCAATTGTTTGAATATTTCTTCAATATTGGTGTTATTGTCCTTTGCATAGCTTATGAATATTTTTTCCAGTTCGTTTAATCTTTCTGCCAGTTCCTTATGTGTTATGGCAAATTCTCTGAGCTTGACGAATGTTCTAATAATCTGGATATTAACAGCTATTGCTTGTTCGCTGTTCAAAACAGAAGACAGCATGGCTACCCCATGTTCTGTAAAAGCGTACGGGCTAGAGCTAGAATGTTTAAGGGTTTTGAACCGATCACAATTTGTGATGAGTTCATTTTTCTCATTATCATTGAGTTTGAATACGAACTCATCTGGAAATCTTTTAATATTACGTTTTACAGCCTGATTAAGAACAAATGTTTTAACTCCGTAAAGTTCCGCTAAATCCCTGTCAATCATTACTCTTTGCCCTCTAATGGCAAAGATTTTATGTTCTATGACTTCAATCGGCATGAGTGCTGACATTTATAAGCCTCTCTTTAAATTGACTACTAAGAATGCGTTCAACTAACAAACGCAATTATAACAAAAATACAAATCGAGTAAAAATATGCCCATCCAACTCTCCGTGTAACGATATTTTCTTTAAGTAAACAGCTTAACATTGTTAAATTTTGCTTAATATTATAGAAATGCCTCAGAAAAAATGAAATAATGATAAATAGGAAGGTCTGAGTATCATGAGTATTAATGGAATGCG
>CAZEDP010000217.1:0-2449 GCA_964511035.1 uncultured Gammaproteobacteria bacterium | reverse complement strand
GCATTGGGGCATGAAATAATAGAAAAAAATACTGGTCAAAAAATTGAAATTAAAAGCGTAAACCCCGAAAAGTTAACAGTTTTGTCTGACGAAGAGGAAAAAACTGAAGATTCGGATACAGAAAACAGGTCTAAAGCGGAAAAGTCGTCCAGAAAAGAAGAAAAAGACAATGCAAATGATGTCAACAGGCAAATGCAGTCTTTGACTATTCCTCAAACCATCAGAGTTAGCGCTGAAAAAATGGATACGTTGATGAACTTAGTCGGAGAGCTCGTAATCAGTAAAACAAGAATTAGCCAGCTGTCGTCAGAAAACAAGGCGGGTGAACTGTCCCAATCAATTGAAATTATGGAAGGTATAACGGGGAACATTCAAGAAATTGTTATGAAGCTGAGAATGGTTCCCATTGAACAGGTATTTAACAGATTTCCAAGGCTGGTAAGAGATCTTTCGAAGGATTTAAGGAAAGAAATAAATCTTAAAATTTCTGGTAAAGATACTGAAATAGATAGAGCGGTTATAGATGAAATCGGTGATCCTTTAATTCATCTAATCAGAAACTCTATTGATCATGGACTGGAAGGTCCTGAAGAGAGAATAGCCGCCAATAAGTCTGCGAAGGGCACTCTTGAGCTATTTGCCTTTAATGAAGGGGATAACATAATTATTAAGGTTTGTGATGACGGAAAAGGAATCGATCCCGACAAAATAAAGAAATCAGCTCTTAAAAAAGGACTTATTACCGCTGAAGAAGCAAAAGCAATGAATGATAAAGATGCAATAGAATTAGTTTTTGCGCCCGGATTTTCAACTGTAGCCGTAGCGACAGATTTGTCAGGACGCGGTGTTGGAATGGACGTTGTCAAATCTAAAGTTGAAACACTGGGCGGGAACGTAAATATAATTTCTAAAGTAGGTGAAGGAACAGAAGTTACTATAAGTCTGCCTTCAAAAATGGCGATTGTTCAGGCTTTACTTATTAAGGTAGGTGAAGAAATTTATGCCGCTCCGTTAAATTATATTAGCGAAGTAATAAATATTGACCAAAAAGAGATTAAAAATGTTCAAAATAGGGAAGTAATAATATTAAGGGGAAAAACTCTTCCTCTTATAAGATTACACAGACTCCTTTGTGTGCCTAACTATGTAGAAGATCCTGACATTCCTCTTACGGTTATGATTGTTAAATCGCAGGGTAAGAGCATCGGAGTAATGGTTTCAGAAATGATAGGGCAGCAGGAAGTCGTTATAAAACCGATGAACAAAAAACTTTGTTCAGAAGATTATATTGCGGGCGCAACCACATTAGGCAATGGTCAAATCACATTAATAATCAATGTTAGTGCACTTTTCGAAGTAAAATTATAGGAAAGGGAAATTCTATGATTAACGATTTTGTTTCAAAGGATCAAAAGGAAATTCAACTCATTGTGTTCCAGCTTGCGGGAGAAGAGTATGCAGTGCCGATTACCTGCGTACAGGAAATCATTATGGTGCAAACACCGACAAGGATACCTAAATCACCTGATTTTGTTGAAGGCGTAATTAACCTTAGAGGTCAAGTAATACCTATTATTGACGGAAGAAAAAAATTCATGCTCGAAACAAAAGATTATAAGAGCTCTTCCGATTCCAGAATAATGGTTTTGGATATCAATAGCGAAACACTTGGTCTAACTGTTGATTCAGTATCCGAAGTTATCCACCTTAAGACCGAAAACATTGAACCTCCCCCGATAGATATGGGCGCTGATTCCGATTTCCTTTGGGGTGTAGGTAAATTCCAGAACAGATTGCTGATTTTACTTAATCCACAAAGATTCCTCGAAACAGGAGATTACAAAAAATTGGCTAAATTAACCCAAGCTATGAGTAAAAACAAGGATGCAGCCGAAGAAGCTGAGGTAAAGGTAGAATAAACAGTTGAATGCGTAATCGATGAAATATGATTTAGACGACATACTTCAGAAAATCGACAGGTTGCCGGAACTTTTTCACGTCGCAATCAGAGTCGCAAGGATGCTTGATGATTTCAATCTTGATATCAAAGAGCTGTCCGACGTGATAAGTGTGGACCAGTCGTTGACAACACAACTTTTAAAGTTTTGTAATTCGGCACATTACGGATTTTCAAAGAAAATCAATTCTGTTAATGATGCTATAACAAAAATCGGATTCAAAACTTTGAAAAGTCTTGTATTTGTTGCGATATCACAGAGTGTTTTATATCAGGACGTCAAAGGTTATAATCTGGACAAAGATGACCTTTGGTACAATTCAATAAGCTGTGCAGTATACAGCAGATATTTAGCCAAGAAAGTCAAATTTAAAGATCCTGAAACTGCATTTACGGCAGGTTTGCTAAAAGATATTGGCAAACTTATGATTCAGGAATATGTCGGCTCCGAGTATGAAAAATTATTAAAAATCATTAATTCTCAAAATATGC
>CAZEDP010000216.1:0-2499 GCA_964511035.1 uncultured Gammaproteobacteria bacterium | reverse complement strand
TAAGTCAAATTTGTGGCGGAATAATCTTTATATGCCTTTGTGTGATTTAGGGCACGAAATTATCGAGTTTGATTATGATTTGTCGGAGACTTTTAAGCATCTCGATATGACAAATCCCAAGGATTATAAATTTATTAAGACAAATCGCACCAAACTCTCTGATGAGCTACTTCGTCAGATAAAAATCGCACACTCTGATAAGAAAATAGATTTGTTTTTCAGTTATTTTTACGATGCCTGTGTATTACCCGAAACGATTGATGAAATTAAAAAACTAGGAATTAAAACCGTCAATTGGTACTGCAACGGTTCATATCAGCTTTATTTAGTGAAAGAAATTTCCCCGCATTATGATTATTGCCTTGTGCCGGAGAAATTCAGGTTAGAAGATTACAAAAAAATGGGCGCTAATCCGATATATTGTCAGGAAGCGGCAAATCCAAATATTTATAAGCCTTATGAGCTTCCTTGCGAATATGATGTGTCATTTGTCGGTCAGGCGTACGGAGACAGACCTTATATTATTAAGCACCTTCTTGATAACAACATCGACGTTAATGTTTTTGGGTGGGGATGGAAAGAATATGCCGAAAGAAAGATTGATTTCGATATTATCGGCAGAATAATTGCTAAACAAAAAGTTAAAATACCGCCTAAATTTATAGGGAGTGTTTTATCTGACGAAGAAATGATAAAAACTTACAGCAAATCAAAAATTAATCTCGGGTTTTCATCTTGCGGAGAAACTCATAATTCTGGTGACAGAGTTGTTCAGGTGCGTCTTCGCGATTTTGAAGTTCCGATGAGCGGCGGGTTTTACATAGTTGAGTATATGCAGGAACTGGAAGAATTTTACGAAATTGAAAAAGAAATAGTTTGTTACAGGGATGCTGACGAATTGACCGACAAAATTAAATATTATCTAGCGAATGACGAAGCGCGAGAAATAATCAGAAAAGCCGGCTATGAAAGATGTCTAAAAGACCATTCATGGCAAAGACGCTTTGAGAAAGTGTTTGAAGATACAGGAATTACAGATAATTCCTTTACCCTGCAATAGCAACCATAGGACCTTCTCTGCTTGCGTTGAAGAACTGCGTAGCGTAAGGGTCTTTTGTGTACATCAATTCAACAGGACTTCCCTGCCAAACAATTTCGCCTTCGTAAATCATTATTACTCTGTCTGCCGTTCTTTTGATTGTGGAAATCTGGTGTGTAACGACAATTGATGCGGCATGGAGTTCTCTTTTCAGATGAACTATATAATCCTCAATAACGGTTGAAGATACCGGATCTAAGCCTGCCGTGGGTTCATCGTAAAGAATAATTCTCGGCTCTGTTACAATAGCTCTGGCAAAGCCGACTCTTTTCTGCATACCTCCCGACAACTCCCCGGGGTATTTATCTTCTATGCCCGACAAACCGACCATTTTAAGTTTTTCTGCAACAATTTCTTTGATTTGTGTTTCTGTGTACTTCTTTTTAAAATCGTCTCTTTCTTTCAATGCAAAGGCAATGTTTTCGTAAACCGTCAGCGAATCAAACAGGGCGGAATACTGAAATACCATGCCGATATTATTATCTCCGAGCAGAACTTCGCCTGAATCCTGTTTGACCAGTCCGCTTATGATTTTTAAAATAGTACTCTTCCCCGAGCCGCTGAAACCGACCACGGCAAGTATTTCTCCGGCATCAACTTCAAGGCTGATATTATTAAGCACCTGCTTAGTTTCATACTTTTTGGATATGTTTTTTAAACGAATCAGCATTTAAATTTTCCCTTAATACTGAGTTTATTATAAATTGCTTTATGTTAAATTTTATCATCACTGCAATTTATTTTTTAGCAGAGATGTCTTACGGATATTTATATACAAAACTAAATGTTATAATTAACCCAAAACACGTGAGAAAAATGTTAATTGAGGGACCTGCCGGTTCGGGCAAAACCGAAAAACTTGTTGAAATTTATACAAAGCTGATAACTTCAGGGGTTTCGTCATATGAAATACTTGTTATAACGGCAAACAAATTTAAACAAAAGCATTTTGAAGATAAAGTTAAACAAGCCTTAAAGTCCTCAAACAGTTCTGCATACGGCGGTTTTTTAATCCATACGTTCAACGGCGTTGTCTATAATTCAATTAATAATAACTGGCCGCTTTTTGAAAAAGAATTAATCAAAGAACATGATGAACCCGTTATAATACCTAATTTATGCGGGCTGGAGGTTACCGAGTATTTATTAAAGCAGTCAATAAATCAAATTAATGCAGAGAAGGATATCGAGCTGACGTTTAAGGACTATCCGTCAAATACAAATCTCATTCACCAGCTTTTAAGAAGACAAAGGCTTATTGTAGAAAACAGTCTTGAGAAGGAAGAAATAACTGGGATTTTCTCAGATGCGATTGAGGCAATCATGCAGGGTGATACACCGACACTGAATCTTGAAAAAACAACAACAGAAGATGAAAATGACGTTGATTATTCGGATGA
>CAZEDP010000215.1:0-2500 GCA_964511035.1 uncultured Gammaproteobacteria bacterium | reverse complement strand
CTTTTACGTGCTTCGGGGTATGATGAAAAGTACTGACAATCTTGATTTCGTCATAGTGAACCCGTCTTGTATCGAGATTTATAAAAGTTCCCGACTTGCACCCGCCAAAAAGATTTACCGTTCCGCCTTTTCTTGTCAACTGAAGAACTTTTTCCCAGAGGTCCGGGAGCCCTACCGCTTCTATGACAACATCAAGCCCTCTGCCTTCAGGCGTAAGCTCCTTTATGGTTTTCTCGGGGTCTAAACATTTGGTCAGGTCAACAACTTCGTCAGCTTGACCAAATTCTCGCGCCAGTTTTAATTTTACAGGATTTCTTCCTATTGCAATTACTCTCGCACCTCTTAGTTTTGCCAGTTTGACAAATAAAAGCCCTATCGGTCCCAAACCTACAACGCCGACAGTTGAACCAACTTTTATGTCAGAGTTTTCTGCTCCGTGAACAACGTTTGCAAGCGGTTCGGTAAACGCGGCTTCTTCAAAAGAAAGACCATCCGGTATTTTCAAAAGATTTTGCTTCACAATTCTTGACGGAATTTTTATATATTCGGCAAAAGCACCGTTAAGCAAGTCAAGATTGTCGCAAAGGTTGTATTTTTTGAGTTTGCAGTAAAAACAGTCCATACATGGAGCTGAGTTTGCCGAAACCACTCTCTCTCCTTCACTGAACCCTTTTACTTTTAAACCGACTTTATAAACGGTTCCCGCAAATTCATGCCCAAAACCGGACGGGGTTTTCTTAATCAAGACGGGATGTCCTCTTTTAAAGGTTTTTATGTCCGTCCCGCAAACAAGCGCCGCTTCTACCTTCACCAGAACCTCGTCTGCATTAATATTCGGTACGCTTGTGGTTTCGTATTTAATTAAGCCCGGTTCATAAAAAAGAACCGCATTCATGTTCATAATTTTATATATGCCTTTATTACTTCGCCTGCCAGTGAATCGTGAATTGCATCATTTATTTTATCAAGAGGATAAACTTTTACAAACTGCTCCAATTTAATTTTGTCAGACACCAGAAGCTCGAAAACTTCTTCCAAGTCTTTAGGAGAAGGTGAATAACTCCCGAGAACATTCAGCTCTCTGTAATATATTTCATTGTTTGAAAAACAGCCTGCCGCTGATGAAACGCTGGCAAAAACTATTATTTTGCCGCCGTCTCTGACAATCGGAATTGACATTGAAAGGCTGCTCATGCTTCCGGAAGTGAGAAATACAACATCCGCCCCTTCAGCAGCCGTGTTGCTTTTATAAGATTCAACCGTTTCTTCAAGCCCGATGTATTTGATAACTTCGTCAAAGCCGAGTTCTTTTGCGGCATTGAGTCTTTCTTCGATAAGGTCGGAGCCTGTCACATAAGCGCCGTGAAGTTTTGCAATCTGACCCATTAAGAGCCCGATTGAGCCCAATCCGGAAACAAAAACCTTATCGCCTTCTTTTATATGAGCTCTTTTAACAGCCCTTAAACAACAGGCGGCAGGTTCGGTAAGTGAAGCTCTAATGTATTCAACGTTTTTCGGAATTTTGAAAACAGTATTGTTCAAATGAGCTTCTGAGACTGTAATATACTCTGCAAAACCGCCCGGGGAAATATTGGTTTTTTTGAAAGTTTTGCACATGGAAAAACTTCCGTGCTTGCAGTAATTGCAATTAAAACACGGGACATGATGCCCGAGCGCAACTCTGTCGCCAACTTTAAAATGTTTATTATCGCTGTTGATTTCTACAATTTCTCCGACGGCTTCATGTCCTAAAACTCTTCCGTCAGAGACAGAATCTGTTTTGATTTTTATTATGTCCGATGAACAAAGCCCGCATCCGTCAAGTTTAATTAAAGCCCCTTTTTCTGAAAGTTTCGGCGCTTCAATTTCTCTGACTTCTATCATATTGGGTCTTTTATACAACGCTGCAAGCATCTTTTTAATCTCACCATTCACTTAGTAACATTTTAGCTTAAAAAAACTTATTTCTTTAGATTAACTTACAGTCGGTTTGATATTATTGTTAATAACAATTAAAATATTCACAATAATTAAAATAGGAGAGGAATGTTTATAAATAAACCAAATAATAATATCCTAAATGCTTTCACATTAGCTGAGGTACTGGTAACACTGCTTATAATCGGTGTTATTGCTGCATTGACGGTTCCTCAACTCATAGCAAATACAAATGATCAACAGCTGAGAGTACTGGCAAGAAAGACTTTTTCGGATGTACAACAGGCAACAAATATTTTAGCTGCCCGACAAGACAATATAATAGATTTTTCGACAAGAGGTGTTATAGCGACTCAGTATGGTACTGTAATGAACTATGTTAAAGAAGTATACCTCTGGGAAGATTCTTTTGCTACCGGTTACAAATTTTACAAGAGTACATCAGGCTTCGCAAAAGAAATGCCCAATGTAGCCGGATATGATACGTTTTTTCTAAGTAATGGAGTAGTTTTAAATTTTGGCAGTATTTGGCCTAATTGCGATGGAAGTAGTGGCGGAACTT
>CAZEDP010000214.1:0-2504 GCA_964511035.1 uncultured Gammaproteobacteria bacterium | reverse complement strand
TATATTACATCAGCATCTCCAAGACCATAGATATAATTATCAAGACCACCCGCCTTTATTTTATCGTTTTCGTCAGTACCAATTATTATTTTTTCATCATGAGGCGGTATTTCAATACTGTTCATATTAAATCCTCCGTATTTTTACTATGTGATGATTTCTGTAATGTTTATTAATTAACAAGCATAATTTTATATTCTTAATTTTTAAACTAACATCACTATGAGTATAAATTTTATTTATAAAAATAAAAATTCAGATATTTATTGATAAAACACTACAAATTGATTAGAGAATCTGTTATCGACTCTAAAAAAGGTTCTTAACAAATGTGATTAAAATACAGATTTTGTACGATATAGTGACGTAAAAAGATTCAAAAAAAACTATATTTTAATGGATGATATAGGATATCGGCGATTTTAGATTAAGAGAGCAGATTACACCTGACAAAATGTCCTTTTTGGACTTCCGTAAATTCCGGTTCTTTTACTTTGCAGACTTCCTGAACATAACCGCATCTGGTATGGAATTTACACCCCGAAGGCAGATTGGTCGGACTTGGGATATCGCCTTTTAAGAGAAGTTTTGATGTCATTTTTCCCTGATTTATTGTCGGAACTGCGTTCATAAGAGCCTTTGTATAAGGATGAAGCGGGGTTGTGAACAATTCAGCGCAGGAAGAAAGCTCAACAATTTCCCCCAAATACATAACAGCGACTCTATCGCTGATATGCTTGACAACATTCAAATCATGAGAAATAAACAGATAGGTAAGTCCGAAATCAGTCTTCAAATCCTGAAGGAGATTAATAATCTGTGCTTGAATACTGACATCCAGAGCACTTACCGGTTCATCCGCGACTATAAATTGCGGATTGAGAGACAACGCTCTTGCAATTGCTATTCTTTGCCTCTGTCCTCCTGAAAATTCGTGAGGATATTTATTTGCAGCCGCCGGGCTGAGTCCGGTCAGTTGAAGCAGTTCAAGCACTCTATCCTGAACCTTGTCTTTAGGCAGGATATTATGGATACAAATCGGTTCTTTAAGTATTTCACCGATTTTCATTCTGGGATTCAAGCTGGAATAAGGATTTTGAAAGATTATTTGCAGCTTTTGTCTTAATTCCTTTTGTTTTTTGAACGCATTTTGATTCAGCTCCATCCCATTATAAGTGATTATTCCGGAAGTAATATCCGTCAATCCCAAAATGCATCTCCCGAGAGTGGATTTTCCGCATCCGGATTCACCGACCAATCCCAGAGTTTCCCCCTTGAGAATATTCAGGTTTATATTGTTTAAAGCGTGAACTGCACCGATTTTTTTGTTAAACAGCCCTTTTCTAATCGGGAATTCTTTATATAACGCGCTAATTTCGATAAGATTCTGCATTTAATTCAGTAATTTTTCAATCCATTTAAACAAAGTCAAAAGCTCGTATGGCTTTGGCAAATACAAATCAACGCCTGCATCTAAGACTTTTTCCTTGTCATGCATAACAGTTGACATTATTATTTTAATATTTGACAATTCCGCATCGCTCTTAATTTTGCGGCTGATATCAAGGGCATATTCCGATTCTTTTTCAATTTCGTCAAGCAAGACCAAATCGGGTCGGTTCTTTTGAATTAATTCGATGGCTTCAACCGCATTATTTGTAACTTCGGTGAGATATCCCTGCATTTCTAAAGTAGTTGAGAGCAAATAAGCAAGGGCAGCATCGGTTTCCATAATAAGAATTTTTCGTTTGACTTCTTTTGAATCACAAATACTGTCTTCGGCCGCTATTTTTGGTCTGTCGCTTACCCAGGAAGAACCGATTTTTTCTTTGGCAAGTTTATTGACATTTATAACAGCGTTCAATGCTTCCTTATAGTTTTCGTACGTTTTGTAAAGATTGGATATAATGCCGATACTGACCGAAACAAATGAAACTCTGGCACCCGCTTTTTCATCCCCGCTTTCTATGAGATAACCTCTTTTAACATCTTCTTCGGAATAAAACTTAGCCGAAACGGAATCGAACGCATAATTCAAATATGCCGCCATATAATCGGCTTTTTCAGGGTTGGTGATTATAATAAAAGTATGGTCGCGCAAATGACCGATAAAATCACCGGATGAAGCCGATGACCTGAGAATGGCAGCAACTGTTTTAAGCATTTTGTCAGCGGCAAGATATCCGTATATTTCGCTGTAATGGTCGTAATTATTTATATCAAGGTACATCAGCGCCCATTTAAAGTCCGAATGTATTATTCTGCTTATTACTTTGTATATCATTTTTTCGGAAGGAAGGTGGGTGATAGGATTTAAGAGTTCTTCATACTGTCTTCTCAAATGAGAATAAATTTTCAAAGAAAACTCGGTCGGATGCATATTTTCGTTTAAACAATCATCGGCGCCCGCTTTAATAACTTCAAGTTTTTGATCTAAATCATCTTTATCGGAACTCACAATAAGGACAGGTCTGTAAATTCTGCTTGTTTCCCTTATTTTCGTA
>CAZEDP010000213.1:0-2508 GCA_964511035.1 uncultured Gammaproteobacteria bacterium | reverse complement strand
AACGGATAATCTGCGATTTTGGGCTTAACGGCACTTATTACGCTGATTAACGTTGATTTACCGGCATTTGGAAATCCTATTATCCCGACATCGGCAATCATTTTTAATTCAAGTTCCAAATCTCTTTCTATACCGGGTTCTCCGGGTTCGCAAAATTGAGGAGCTTTTTTTATAGAACTTACAAACCTTGCGTTACCCCTGCCTCCTCTGCCTCCGTGTGCAACGAGTATTTTTTGACCTTCTTCAACAAGGTCGCCTATGACTTTTTTGCTGTTCGCGTCTCTGATAACTGTTCCGCAGGGCACTTTTATATATATATCGTTTCCGTCTTTACCGTGCATGTTTTTATTTCTGCCATTGACGCCGGTTTCGGCTACAAATCTTGATTTATAGCTGAAGTCCAAGAGGGTTGACAGCGAATTGTCGGCAATAATATAAACACTTCCTCCCTTGCCTCCGTCGCCGCCGGACGGACCGCCTTTAGCTACAAATTTTTCTTTTCTCCATGCCACAACGCCGTTACCGCCTGAACCGGAAATGACTTTAATTTTTGCTTTATCAATAAACATAATCTGCTTTTGAAAGTAGTAACTGCTTAAATCATATTATAAAAACTAAGGCTTAGCTATTAAAACTTGTATTTGGAATTATTTATATAAAAACAATAAAATTTGCCTGTAAAAAAGTCAGAGGATGTATTTATAAGAAAAATCTCAACCAAAAAAATGATTGTGACTGAATTTCTTAAAGTTTGCCAAATGCGAGCCGATATTTAAACAGAGAGAATATTCGTCATTTTTTGTGTCAGGGGAAAGTATATGGTAAACGAAAGTTTAAATAACTTCGAAACGTCGTTTTCGCAGGGCGATACTAAAGAAATTTTGAAGCTTGCAAAACAGTCGCACGAGAATTACTTAATAAAATCAACGGAAAAAGACCTTGAGAATGCCGTTCAGTATTATCTGGAGGCTATCAGGAGAGACCCTTCCATTCCGGAAGCTCATTATAAATTGGCGAGTTTGCTGTGGGATAAGGGCAAAATTGACATTGATAATGCACTTGAGAGATGCGAAAGAGCAGTTTTGCTTGCTCCGAAGTGTGCTACGGCGAGGCTGTACTTGGGATATTTTTTGAGAACTTCCGGAAACCTTAAACAGTCAGAGCAGGAATTTAAGACTTCGATTAGATTGAATCCCTTGTTTTCGGCAAAACCGAGGCTTGCTCTTGCTTCAACCATCTTTGAAAGGATGCGTACCTCATCGCTCAGTTTAATTGGCGTAATGGAAGGAATTTATTATTTCTTCAGCGGAATAATTATGATTTTATGGGACTTTAATGCCCTGAAAATGATATATAAGAGTTTTGAAGAAGACGTTTTCACCCTTAGTTACAGGGTAAAAGGGGCTCTTTGCAAAAGGTTTAAAAATTACACAAGCGCCGTAAAAGTTTATGAAAATGCGGCGGAAAAAACGGGAAAGGCAGATATGTTTTATTCTGAGATAGGCGACGTTTCGGTGGAAACCGGAGATTATACTCAAGCGGTGCAGTATTACAGAAACGCCATTAAATCATCACCCGACAACATAATGCTGTGGGCAAAACTGGCAAATATTCTCCAGACTTACTGTCAGGACAATGTTAAAGACATAATTTTCTGCTACAACAATATGGCTGAACTTCAGCCTCAAAATCCTAGAATTTTTTACGAGCTCGGACATCTGTATATGAAAATGGATGATTCTCTGAATGCAGTTAATGCATTCAAAAAAAGCATTTCTCTTGAAAAAGACAATGCTTTTTATCACAACAGCCTTGCATATGCCCTTGTCGGGCTTGAAGATTTCGACGGTGCAATTTCGGAATATCATAAAGCAATTAAGCTAAACCCTGATAACGAATGGACATCAATTGTTTCTCAGGCTTTAGGCGCTTTGTATCATCAGATTAAAGAGAATTCGCAGGCTGCAATAGTTTCTTATCAGACAGCATCAATTTTAGACCCTCTAAATGTAGATGCGTTTGTTGCATTAGGCGAAGCCTATTATGACAACGGTGATTTGTCCAACGCAATAGACAGTTACTGCGAAGCAATTAAGCTTGATCCTGCAATCGCCAAAGTCTATTCAAATTTGGGACTCGCTCTGTGGGAAAAAGATTTAATTGATGAGGCTGTGATTGCTTATCAAAAAGCTATTTCCTTAAAGCCGGATTATGCTTCCGCTTATAACAATCTCGGAGTTGTTTATATTGATGGAGCGGGTAAACCCGATGATGCCTTAAAAATGTTCAGGGAAGCAATCAATATCAACCCGAACTATGCTCTTGCCCATTTCAACGTCGGCAGGGTTTATGAAGTGAAGGGCGAAAAAACCGAAGCGGCGAAGCATTATCAGAATTCTATAAATATTAACAAGTTCACAAACGAGCTTGATGAAGACGAAGTTCAAAAAAGGATATTTGACTTGTTTTCAGTGTAAGAATCAATCTGACATTTGATATATAAAAAAG
>CAZEDP010000212.1:0-2532 GCA_964511035.1 uncultured Gammaproteobacteria bacterium | reverse complement strand
CCATGGAAGTAGAACCGTTGGATTCAAATGTTTCTGAAACAGTACGAATCGCATATGGGAACTCAGCTTCACTTGGAAGAACCGGAACCAATGCTCTTTCAGCCAGTGCTCCGTGTCCGATTTCTCTTCTGCCCGGTCCTCTTTGAGGTTTTACTTCACCGACAGAAAAGCCCGGGAAACTGTAATTGTGCATGTATCTTTTTTCTGTTTGAGGGTCAACTCCCTCAAGCTCTTGAGCTAATCCGGGTCCTGCAAGTGTAGCAACGGAGAGAACCTGAGTTGTTCCTCTTGTAAATAACCCTGAACCGTGAGTTCTTGGAAGCAATCCGACTTCGCAGGTTATCGGACGGATTTCGTTATATTTTCTGCCGTCGGCACGAACGCCTTCATTGATAACCATTGATCGCATAATTTCTTTTTCGAGTGATTTAAATTCTTCATTGACAAACTTGATATCACTTGATGCAACAAGAACTTTAATCGGATTTTCTTCGTCCAGAGCTTCTATTTTGGTTTTTAATTCTTCTTTAATCCCTTTAAGCAGTTGGCTTCTTTCAGTTTTGTCGAAAACATGATAAGCGGCTTTAACTGCGGCTTCACATTCGGCTTTGATGAATTTAACCAATTCTGATGTATCGAAAGGATCAACAAATTCCTGTTTTACCACTCCGCATTGGGCGGCAAATTCTCTTTGAACCTTGACCTGATTTTTTATTTCCGTCATTGCAAATTCAACAGCCTGAATAATTTTTTCTTCAGAGACAAATTTACAGCCGGCTTCGACCATAATGACAGAATCTTCTGTTCCTGCCACTACTATGTCTAAATCGCTCATCTCGCTTTCTTCAAAAGTCGGGTTTGCGATAAATCTTCCGTTAAGCTCGCTGACTCTTACAGCTCCGACGGGACCTAAAAAAGGAAGCCCCGATAACTCCAATGCAACTGAAGCTCCCAGCATAGCAAGAGTATCAATTTGAGTTTTTTGATCGGAACTCAAAGCAGTAGCAACTATTTGAACATCATTTCTGTATCCTTTAGGGAAAAGCGGTCTTATTGGTCTGTCAATAAGTCTGCTTGTCAAAATAGCCTTGTCGGAAGGTCTGCCTTCTTTTCTTAAAAAGCTTCCCGGTATTTTGCCTATGGAGTAGAGTTTTTCTTCGTAATCAATTAACAGCGGGAAAAAGTCTATTCCCGGTCTTGGTTCTTCGCTGCCCACAGCCGTAACTAAAACAACCGTGTCACCGCATTTGACGGTTACTGCCCCATGAGCGCTTCTTGCCATTCTGCCGGTCTCTAATTCAATCTCCTGATTGCCCAGCTTAAAAGTGTACTTTTCGATTTTGTCCATCTTGTCTGTTCTTCCTTCTTTACTTTTCTCTTTTCATTCCCTTTCAGTATATATTAAAAGATGCTTTAATAATACTTTAAGTTTGAAACCCTTTAATGACAGCAAGAAATCGATTTTTTTCGTATCTTCAAAGTCAGTTATTATTATTTTGTCGTTTAGATGATATATTTAATATGAAAGTAAGCGCTTTATTTTAAGAATATGAGTTTGTCTGATAATCGAAACAAAGCTGAGAATGAAATAACGGCAGAAGGGCTGAGAGCACAAATAAAAGAGAATCCGAACAATACCGCCCTTTATCTTGAGTTGGGAAATTATTTAACAAGCCTTAAACAGTTTGAAAGCGCACTGGAAGTTTTTGACGAGCTTTTAACCATAGAACCCGAAAATTTCACAGCGCTTATGAACAAAGCAGGCTTGCTGTATTCGCTGGGCAGAATAGACGAAGCAGAAGATAACTACAAAAAAGCAAGTGTATTATTCCCCGAAAGTTATGCCCCTCATTACAACCTCGGCAATATTTTCGCCGATAAGCGGGATTTCGAAAAAGCAATAACTTTTTATAACAAAGCCTTGGAACTTCAGCCGGATTTTGCCGAAACATATAATGCTCTGGGGCTTGTTTATCAGGATATGCAAAAATATGATTTGGCTCTGGAAAACTTTTTAAAAGCATATGAAAAGGATAAAGAAAATTCTGAATTCTGTGTCAATGCAGCCGATATTTACATGCAGTTCAGTGAATTTGAAAATGCCGTTAAATTCTACAAAGAAGCGCTGGTTTATAATCCGCAGGATTACAAAGCTATGGTTTGTATTGGAAACGCTCTTTCCGAAATAAAAAATTTCCATGAAGCCTTTGAGTATTACCAAAATGCTTTAAAAATTAATCCTGATTTTGCAAAAGGGTATTTGTGCTATGGCATAGCGCTTTCAGAATCGGGAAGGGTTGAAATTGCACTTGAAAACTATAAGAAAGCAATTTCTCTTGAGCCGAACGAATCAAAAGTTTATGTTATTCTTGCAAATACGCTTGCAGATGTCGGAGATTTTGACAATGCCGTAGATTATTATAAAAA
The DNA here is from genome assembly GCA_964511035.1 of uncultured Gammaproteobacteria bacterium. Lineage (GTDB taxonomy): Bacteria > Cyanobacteriota > Vampirovibrionia > Gastranaerophilales > CAZEDP01 > CAZEDP01. The sequence goes on along the minus strand of CAZEDP010000212.1, from coordinate 105 downwards.
GGCAATTGAAATTAATCCCCAAAACGTCAACGCACATATTGCTCTCGGCAATACATTAACACTGGCAGGCAAAATCGAGGATGCCGTTAATTATTACAGAACAGC